>JANRKR010000066.1:0-22540 GCA_033763375.1 Rickettsiales bacterium | reverse complement strand
TTAAGGAAGCACAACCAGCCCCGTCATGAAGACTGAGGTGACAATCTTGTTTAAGATCTAGCCACACTTTGACCCCTTCATGAAGACGGGACCGGTTAAGATCTACCCCGTCTTCATGACGGGGTTTTGAAAAAATTGTGAGTCAAGAGATAATCACCAAAATTTGCAGCCAAAAGCTAAAGATCAAATAATAAAAATTCGGCATCTTTTTTAGCGTTGATTGTAATTTCTGATTCATTTTCAATTGCCGCTGCATCGCCATTTTCAAGGCTATATTCGTTTAAAAAAATTTCTCCTTTAATAAGTTGCAACCAAACTTTATGTTTTGGTTTTATAACAAAATTAAAAGTTTTTTGAGCTTTAAACTTACCGCAAAAAATTTCAGCATCTTGATTAATTTTAATTGAGCCATCTCTTCCCGAACCAGAAACTACAAGGACAAAATCATTCTTTTTAAAATCTTCAAGAAATGATTTTTGATCATAACGCGGTGTAATTTGTTTTTCTTTTGGTAAAATCCAAATTTGTAAAAGATGAGTTTCTTGTTTTTGTTCATGATTAAATTCTGAGTGAAAAACTCCAGTTCCAGCGCTCATAATCTGAACTTCGCCAGGTAAAATTGTTGAAGAATTATTCATCGAATCTTGATGCGAAAGCGCCCCAGAAATTACATAAGTTATGATTTCCATATCTTGATGCGGATGTTTTCCAAAGCCTTGATTTGCCGCGATATAATCTTCATTAATCACGCGTAAATTACCAAAATTCATATGTTTTGGATCAAAGTAATTAGCAAAAGAAAATGTGTGATATGATTTCAACCAACCGTGATTAAAAAAACCGCGCTCATTTGATTTTCTTAGGTTTATCATATTATTGTTTTTTAAAAAATTATGATTTTAAGTTTGAAAAAATTTTAATTTTAACTCAAATAAACATGAAAACTTTAATCGTAAAATATTTTCCAAGTGGTGAAAATTCTAACAGCAAAAAACTTTTAGATTTATTTTTAGATGAAATCAAAGACAAAAAATTCGAAATAATCGATTTACTAAAAGAACAAATTCCAACCTTTAATGAAGCTTCAATTCAAGCTTATTACAAGCGTAATTATGGCAAACAAAAATTAAGCGAGGCTGAAGCCAAATTACTTGAAAAAAACGATCAGCTTATCGCGCAATTAAAATCAGCTGATATTTTAGTTATGGCTTACCCAATGCATAATTTTGGCATGCCTGCAATTGTAAAAGCTTATTTCGATGCGGTAATTTTTAACGGCGAAACTTTTGAAATGGGTAAAAAATTAATGACAGGGAAAAAAGCACTAACCCTTTTCACATCTGGCGGAATTTATCCCGATAATAGTTTTAATTTTGATTATCCAAATTGGAACGGCATCGCTTTTAACAGCCAAATTAATTTTAACTTCATGGGTTTTGATGACGCCAAAACTATTTCAACTTCACTTCGCGATGAAGCAACTCAAGCGCAGCGACTTACAAAAGCTGAAGCTGAAATCAAAGAAATTATAAAAAATTGGTATAAATAATGAGTTTTTCTAAAAATAAATATTTAGTGATTCGAGGCGCTATTTCCAAAGAATTAGCCAATTTCGTTTATCGCTACTTTCTGAATAAAAGATTGGTCGCAAAAGCCTTGTTTGAAAATAATATTATTGATTCAAAAAGTTCTTATTTTGGAAGTTGGAATGATTCTCAAATTCCTCAAACCTATTCACATTACAGTGATATAGCAATGGAAACTCTGCTTTCGCAGCTAAAACCAATAATCGAAGAATATACAGGATTGAAGCTGGTTGAAACTTATTCTTATGCCAGAATTTATAAAAAAGGCGACATCCTTCATCGACACAAAGATCGGCTTTCTTGCGAAATTTCTACAACCCTAAATTTAGGAGGACCAATTTGGCCAATATCTTTAGAACCAGATTCTACTAAAGGTTCAGTCGAGAATGGGAAATATGTTCCTGGAAATACTAAAGGAATTGAAATCAGTCTTACACCAGGAGATATGCTTATTTATCGAGGTTGTGAATTGGAACATTGGCGCGATGCTTTTGATTCAAATGATTGCGCTCAGGTTTTTCTTCATTATAATAACGCCGAATCTTCACACGCTCAAACAAATAAATTCGATACCAGACCTCACATTGGCCTGCCTGCAAGTTTTAAAAAATCTTAGTTGTTCAAATTTTATCGATCGCCGCTGCCACCTTTTTTAAGGTTTGAGCCAACATTCATTTTTTTGCCACCTTTGATTGTTGCTGAATAATTTGCAGAACTAACTTGATGATTTGTCTTAGAGCCTCTTGTGTTATAAGGATCAGAAACAAAAGGTGAAAGTTTTTTTATTGGCTTAAATTCTTTTACTATATTTTCCTTAGTAATATTTTTTGCCAAAGAATTTTTATTTTGTGAATTTTTATTTTCTGAATTTTTTTTAGTCATAATTATTTAAAAATTTGATCAAAAATATAATCGATATTTTTAGTGTGGTAAGAAATGTCGAAAACTTCTTCAAGCTTTTTTGCACCCAATTTTTGCATCACTTCCTGATCCGATTTTAATAATTCTAAAAAGCTGTTTGATTCTCCTGCCCAAATTTTCATGGCGTTGCTTTGCACGATTTTGTAAGCATCTTCACGACTGATTTTTGCTTCTTCGATTAATGTTAAAAGTACGCGTTGCGAAAAAACTAAACCGCCCAGTTTATCTAAATTTTTTTGCATACTCTTTTCATGCACGACTAAATTTTCAATCAAACCAACTAAACGATTAAGGGCAAAATCCAGCGTGATTGTAGAGTCAGGCGCAATCATTCTTTCAACTGAAGAATGTGAAATATCGCGTTCATGCCAACTGGCTACATTTTCGAGCGCTGGAATAACGCAGCTTCGAACCATGCGCGCCAAGCCTGTGAGGTTTTCGCTCAACACCGGATTTCTTTTATGCGGCATTGCCGATGAACCTTTTTGACCCGCAGAAAAAAATTCTTCAGCTTCCAAAACTTCGGTGCGCTGCAAGTGACGAATTTCAATTGCTAAATTTTCAATTGAAGAAGCAATCACGCCCAAAGTGGCAAAAAACATGGCGTGACGGTCGCGCGGAATAATTTGAGTTGAAACTTTTTCTTCATTTAAACCCAATTTTTCAGCAACATATTTTTGTACAAAAGGATCAACATTGGCAAAAGTTCCAACCGCACCAGAAATTGCACAAACCGAGATTTCTTTTTTAGCATTTTTTAAGCGCACTAAATTTCTTTCAAACTCGGCATAAAAGCGCGCCAGTTTTAGTCCGAAAGTCACAGGTTCGGCATGAATACCGTGCGAGCGACCAACGCAAATCGTATTTTTATGTTCAAAAGCGCGCTTTTTTATTGCCGCTAAAAGTCTTTCTAAATCTTTAATTAAAATGTCAGAAGCTTGCGCAAGCTGCAGCGACAAGCAAGTATCAAGCACATCAGAACTGGTCATTCCTAAATGGATGAAGCGCGAATTTTCACCAACTAATTCTGCTAAATGCGTTAAAAAAGCGATTACGTCATGTTTGGTGGTAGCTTCAATTTCATCAACGCGTGCTGCATCAAATTTTCCACCCGCTTTTTTGAAATTTTCACGAATTCTTGAGGCTGAACCAGCATCAGCAACGCCAAGTTTTTCTAGGGCTTCAAGCGCATAAATTTCAATATCAAACCAAATCTGATATTTATTTTCTTGCGACCAAATTTTAACCATTTCAGGTCGCGAATAACGTGGAATCATGTTTTATAAAATAAATTTTGATAAATCATTTTTGTTAGAAATTAAATCGCCCAAATGATTATCAACATATTTTTGATCGATGGTAATTTTGGTTTGCGGTTTCATTTCACTGGCTTCGAAGCTGACTTCTTCCAGAATTTTTTCAAGCATGGTATGTAGACGTCGCGCGCCAATATTTTCAACTTCAGCATTTACTTTATGAGCTAATTTTGCTACTTGCAAAATTCCATCTTCACTAAAATTAAGTTGAACTTTTTCAACCGCGATCAAACCAATATATTGCTTGATTAAGCTAGATTCTGGCTCTTTTAAAATGCGCACTAAATCTTCTTCGGTAAGCGCTTTTAACTGCACACGAATTGGAAAACGACCCTGCAATTCAGGAAGTAAATCCGAAGGTTTGGCAGCGTGAAAAGCGCCAGAAGCAACAAATAAAATGTGATCAGTTTTTACCAAACCATATTTGGTACTAATAGTGCTGCCTTCAACCAAAGGTAGCAAATCACGTTGAACACCTTCGCGCGAAACATCAGAGCCTGAGCCTTTCAAACCATTACGAGCGCAGATTTTATCAAACTCGTCAATAAAAACTATACCATCATTTTCAACCGCTTTCAGAGCATTTTTGATGATTTTATCTTCATCGATCATTTTTTCTGACTCTTCGTCAATCAAGGCTTTAAGAGCATTTTCAACGCTCATACGCACTTTTTTAGTTTTTTCGCCACCAATGGCTTTGCCAATCATTTCACTAATATTAATCATACCCACATGTCCACCTGGAATATCAAAACCACTGGCAAAAGAATTGCCGGAATCAACTAAATCAATTTCAATTTCACGATCGTTGAGCTCGCCTTTTTCAAGCATTTGCGAAAATTTTTCTTTGGTTTCTTCGGTAGCAGTTTCGCCAACCAAACTTTTCAAAATCTTTTTTTTAGCGCTTTGTTCGGCTTTTTCATAAACTTCTTTTTTCATTTCATTTTTCATAGTCTTAATCGCCATTTCGACCAAATCACGAATTATCGAATCAACGTCGCGACCGACATATCCAACTTCAGTAAATTTAGTAGCCTCAACTTTTATAAAAGGTGCGTTAGCAAGTTTGGCTAAGCGGCGAGCAATTTCAGTTTTTCCAACACCAGTTGGCCCAATCATCAAAATATTTTTTGGAACAATTTCTTCACGCAAAGGCGAATCAACCAGCTTGCGGCGATAACGATTGCGCAACGCAATTGCCATAGCTTTTTTAGCATCAACTTGACCAACAATATAGCGATTAAGTTCTTCAACAATTTGTTTAGGAGTTAATCCCATCATTGGATTTTGTGATAAATTTTTAGCTTCAATTGCAGGAGAATTTTTAGAGCTTTTTTTCATTAGGAATTATTTTGTTAGAAGGATTTTTAATTTTGATTGTGGCGTTGCCATTGTTGCCATTGTATGTAGTAATGTTTAGCAAAAATACTAGTAGCAAAACTAATAAGCTGGTAAAAAAAATTATTAAAAAAAATTTCATAAATGTTGTAAAACTTCAATTATCGAATCTTGAATATCATTGATACCATAGCCTTTGGCACTGCTGGTAAAAATTATTTTTGGATGTGCTGCTGGCCATTTTAAAATTTCTTTAGCAATTTTTTCTGCCGCTTTTTTTTGCACCTCTTTATTTAATTTATCAGTTTTGGTAAAAATAATCTGGAACGAAACTGCTACTGCATTTAAAATATTAATCATATCACGATCAGATTCTTTCAAGCCTTTGATTGGATCAAGCAATAAAAATAAACGCTTCAAATTTGGTCTTTTAGTTAAATATTCCAAAGCAGTTTTTTGCCAATGCTCAATATCTTTTGATTTAGCTTTGGCAAAACCATAACCCGGCATATCAACCAAAACAAAGCCTTGCGAAAAACTTTGAGTAAATCCATCAGCAATTTTAAAAAAATTTAATTGGCGCGTTCTTCCTGGAGTTGTTGAAACGATGGCAATTTTTCTGCCAGTAATTGCATTAATCAAACTTGATTTGCCGACATTTGAAGCACCAATAAAAGCAATTTCAGGTTGAGTTGTAACTGGAATTTGCAAGTAAGTGTGAGCACCAAAAAGAAACTCGCATTGACCATTAAAAATTTTTTTAGCTTCAAGCTTTTTCACAATTTATTTTTCCAAATGTTCGATCATTTTATCAGCAATATCAACTCCGGTAGCGTTTTCAATTCCTTCCAGTCCTGGCGAAGAATTAACTTCCAAAATTTTTGAACCAGAAACTGAGCGCACCATATCAACGCCAGCAACTTCAAGGCCAATAATTTTTGCTGCCTTAATTGCCAAAGCACTTTCTTCCTGCGAAACTTCAATAGCGCGTGCTGAAGCACCAAGATGAATATTAGCGCGAAATTCACCTTCCTGAGCGGTTCGCTCCATTGATGCCACAACTTTTCCACCAATTACAAAGCAGCGAATATCCTGACCTTTTGATTCTTTAATATAATGTTGCACTAAAATATCAGCTTTTAAACTACGAAAAGCATTGATAACGCTCTCTGCAGCTTTAGCAGTTTCAGCCAAAACCACACCAACACCTTTGGTGCCTTCAAGCAATTTTACTACCAATGGCGCGCTACCAACTAATTTAATTAAATCTTTAGTGTCATAAGATGAATTAGCAAAACTGGTGATTGGCAAATTCAAACCATGCTGCGCCATCAGTTGCAAAGTGTGTAGTTTATCGCGCGATTTGGTAATAGCTTCTGAACAATTCAAACATTTAACTCCTAAAATTTCAAACTGACGAATTATTGAAGTGCCGTAAAATGTCATCGCTGGCTTGATGCGCGGAATTACATAATCAATTTTATCTAATTTTTTGCCTTGATCATAAAAAATTTCGCAAGAATTTGAAGCCACTTTTATGTAACATTCGCCAACATTAACAAACTCAATTTCATGACCACGTTTGGTTGCGGCTTCAATAATGCGTTGATTAGAATAAAGATTAGAATTTGAGGCAAGAAGGATAATTTTCATAATTAAATTGGCGCATCCGCAATGGTTATTTTGTTTTTATAAAGTTCGTTGTTTTGAATCAGTTTTGCGATATAATTTTAAAATTTCTTTTCTTTTTAACTTACCCTGAACAAATGATTTTGAAGGATCAACCACCATTTTTGCCTGTTTTATAGCTTCACGACCAAGCAACATCCGAAAAGTCATCGAATCACGATTAGCAAGGGTTAATTCAATTCTAATTTTGGTTTCACCAATCTTTAGATTAGATTTAATAACAAATCTTTTTTCTTTTTTTCCACCCGAATCAGAAACCATTCTGCGGTCAATTACTCTGGCAACACAACTGCGCGCCAGTTTTTTATTTTTTTGCAAAGGATGAAGATCAAATTTTACATATTCAACATCTTCGATGTAAAAACTTTCAATATTAAAAGCGTGTAAAGATGAGGTTTTAGCGCCAGTATCAATTTTACCTTTAATTGCCGGCAACTTAAGACAATCAAGCTCAAACCACTCTTTCCAGCCAATTATCTTTTTGGTTTTTTTCATTGCTGACTTGCTATCAATTTTGTGACATTTGCTAAATCTTCCTGAGTATCAACCGAAAACGGATGTGCCGCAACAATTTTAACTAAAATTTTCAGATCATTTTCTAAAGCGCGCAGCTGTTCAAGACTTTCACGCTTTTCTAAAAATGATGGCGCCAAATTAACAAATTTTTCTAAGGCTGATTTTTTATAAGCATAAATGCCAATATGATGATAAAAATCATGATTGAGATTTTTAGCATAAGGAATGGCGCTGCGCGAGAAATAAAGGGCTTTGCCAAGATTTTCTTCGCGAAAAGCGAGAGCGATTTTAACAATATTTGGATTGGTAATTTCTGCTTCATTACTAATTTTTGAGGCGACTGTTGCAATGTCACAATCATATTCAAGAGCTGTTTTAGCGGCAGCGCGAATAATTTGTGGATCAATATTTGGTAAGTCGCCTTGTAAATTTAAAATAACTTCAAAATTTTCGCCGTGAAATTTTTTATAAGCAGCATAAATGCGATCAGTTCCTGAAGGTAAGTTTGGATCAGTGATTATAAATTTGCCGCCAAATTTTTTTACTTCATTAGCAATTTCTTCGCCGTCACAAGCAATTAAAATTTCGCCTAAATTAGCACTCAAGGCTTGCTCATAGACTCTTTGTATCATGGTTTTACCGCAGATATTTGCCAAAGGCTTGTTTGGCAAACGCGTTGAAGCAAGACGAACTGGGATTATAGTTAAAACTTTGTTTGTCATTTTTTTGGATTTTTTCTTCAGAAGAATTATTTACTATATCCCGATTAAAAAACACTTCAAAAACATATTCTATAAATTTGTTGCATTTTTAAGATTGTTACTTTTAATGCGCCGCTCGCTTTATCGCTGTTTATTCAATAGCCAAGTAATTAATTCAAATAACTTTCCTTAAGTTTATTTGAGCACGTAGCTCAGTCGGTAGAGCACCTCACTTTTAATGAGGTTGTCGCTGGTTCGATTCCAGCCGTGCTCACCATCAATTCTAAATCAAGCGAACCAGCTAATATTTTTTTGCGCTGCAAGCAGACAAAAAATGTTTTGCGCTGCAAGCAGACGCGGGCACTTTAGAAAAGCTAACTTAAGTAAAATTTTTTTAACAAAAAAGCCGATCTCATTTCTGAAATCGGCTTTTTTATTAAGGCACTGTCGCAAATCCTATTTCTTATCTTTAGCTCTGCTGACAATTGATCTTTTGCCGCCAGATTGTTTTTGGAAAACGTGAAGAATTTTTTCAGCATCTTCAAAAGGCACAGCAAAAAACGAAAAAGAATCAAAGATTTTTACATCGTCAATGTGACGCTGATCAACACCGCTTTGCTTTTGAATAAAATCAACCAATTTTCTTGGATCCATATTATCATTGCGACCACGCGCAATAAATAATCGCGCCGTGCCTTTGCGATCAACATAACTTCTTTTATTTTGATCGCCAATTGGCTTATGTCCGGACATGCCGCGATCATCATAATAAAAATCTTTGTTCTTTTTATAAGCGCCAATGTCGTTAATTTCACTGTAATTGCTTTCGTTTAATTCATCTTTGAAAGCCAACTTCAGTAAAGCCGCCAAAGCAATTTTAGCGTCAACATTATTTTGTAAAATTTCTTCAGCGACAATTTCTAAATCGGAAAAATTTCCAGCGGCGATAATTTCAGACAAAGCGGTTTTGATGCGTTGCTTTTTACTGTCAATTACTTCAGCAATATTTGGCACTTTTTGCTTAGTAATTGTGGCATTTGCCATTCTTTGAATTGAAATTAATTTACGATATTCTGAAGGCGTAATTAAAGTGATTGCCGTTCCAGTTTTGCCAGCACGACCAGTTCGACCAATTCTGTGGACGTAACTTTCAGGATCTTGTGGCAGAGAATAATTTATAACGTGAGTTAAATTGTCGACGTCAATTCCGCGTGCCGCAACGTCAGTTGCTACTAAAACAGTAATTTGTTTGCTGCGAAATTTTTGTAAAACTTTTTCACGCTGACCTTGCGATAAATCGCCATGAATTGCTTCTGCTCTGCAACCACGATTAGCAAGCTTATGAGAAATTTCATCAGCATCAATTTTAGTGCGCGTAAAAACCATTCCGTAAAAACTGGCCTCAACATCAATAATACGAAAGAGCGCTTCGAATTTATCAGATTGCGGAACTTCAAAATAAATTTGTTGAATATTAGCGCGCGAAATTTGATCAGAAACAGCGGCGATAACTTCATATTCATTCATATATTGCTTCGCCAAACGCTCAATATGCTGTGGCATAGTTGCAGAAAATAAAACGGTGCGACGCTGCTTTGGCGCGGCTTTGAGAATTGATTCAATATCATCAATAAAACCCATATTCAACATTTCATCAGCTTCATCCAAAACAATGTAGCTCACTTTAGAAATATCTAAAGTTTTGCGCTCAAGGTGATCGAGAATTCTTCCTGGAGTTCCAACCACAATATCAACGCCGCGTTGCAAACGCGAGATTTGACGCTCGATTGGTTGACCACCGTAAACTGCTAAAATTCTGGTTTTTTGTTCTTCAGCAAAAGAGCTTAATTCTTCAGCAACTTGAATTGCCAATTCACGAGTTGGCGCCAAAATTATCGCCTGAACTTTTTTCGAATCAGGCACAATATTTTCGATGATTGGAATTCCAAAAGCTGCGGTTTTACCAGTTCCGGTTTGAGCTTTACCGATTAGGTCTTTCTCATTTTTTAATAGAAAAGGAATGGTTTTGGCTTGGATTGGCGTAGGTTCCTCAAAACCTTTTTTGTGAAGAGAATTAATCATCATTTCAGAAAGTCCAAGATCTCTGAATTTAGTTAGAACTGACATATTTTATTTATTTTTAATTTAGTGAATCTTGCATGAGGAGAACATCATCGGCAAAGTGAAGTTTGAGTCATTGTAAGCTCAAGCTTTTCAATGTCAAATTTAGTAATTTTTAAACAACCTGCGACAGCAATTTAATGTGACCAAATTTTTTTGATTTTTGGTAATGTTTTTTGTCAGCAGTAATAAAATCGCAATTATTAATTATTGCTAAAGCGTGATAAACCGAGTCGTAAAAAGATGGGAAACCAGATTTTTGGTTACCAAAATTACAAATTTTTTCAGCTATTTTTAGAAGTTCATCCGACATCTCCAATATCTCAAAATTAACTAATTGTTGTTCTTTAATCAGAGCGTAAGTTTTTTCGATGGAAATCTTGTAAGAGCTGGCAACAGAAAGCACTTCGTAAATGAAAATCGAAGGAATAATAAATTTTTTATCCTCTGAATTTCTAATTAAATTAACCGCTAATTTTCGATCTTCTTCATCGAGAAAAAGTTTGTTAAAAACAGAGGAATCTAGAACTATTTTTTTCATCTTTGGGTTTAGTTAATTACTTGAAAAGTTATGACTTTTTCTTTTTTGGTGACGAGCTTTTAAAATGACGCTCAAACAAATATTTTTCACGTCCATGTCTTAATTCTCGAATCATTTCTACAGAAGTTTTTTTGCATTTTATCGGCTTTATTTCATCAATCATTTTTTGCAATTTAATGCGTGAATTCTTTTTTAATTCGTTGCTAATTGCTTGATTTACAAATGCCGATCTTTGCCTTTCGTCAAAAGATGATTTGAGATTTTCATAGGTTTGAGGATCAAGAGTAAAGGCGACTTTGACTTTATTTTGTCTCATAAGTTTTTTTAAGTTTAATTTCTTGAATAAAATTTTATGTAGTACAGTTTAGTATGTCAAGATTTGTGATACAAACCTATGGCACTAGAAATATTTTTAAAACCATCTTTTTTTACCATTTCACTCAACTCTTTTTTAATTTTTTCAACCAGTCCAAAGCCTTGATAAATAAAGGCGGAATAGATTTGCACTAAAGATGCGCCACATTTGATTTTTTCGTAAGCATCCGCGGCCGAAGCAATTCCACCAACGCCAATTAAAGGAATTCTTGCTTCAGTAAATTTGTAGAAATTTTTTAATACTTCGTTGGATTTAATAAAAAGTGGCGCGCCGCTTAATCCGCCAGCTTGTGAGCTTTGTGAGCTTTTTAAATTTAAATCGCGAGCAATTGTGGTGTTACTAATAATCATGCCATCAATTTGGTTTGACAATACAGTTGCAGCAATTTTTTCTTGCTCATTTATGGTCAAATCTGGCGCCACTTTAAGCAAAATCGGCGTGTTTTTTTGATGAATTTTTTGCAGCTCATTTTTCTTTTTTACAATTTCGCTTAAAAATAAATTTAGGCTGCTTTCATTTTGTAAATCGCGCAAATTTTTAGTATTGGGCGAAGAAATATTTACCGTAATATAAGAAGCAGTTTGGTAGAATTTTTCAATCAACGGCAAATAGTCTAAAAGTGCGTCTTCAGTGTCTTTGTTCTTGCCGATGTTAATTCCAAGTGGACAAGAAATTTTGGTGATATTTTTAGCAAAAACTTCCGCACCTAAATTATTAAAACCAAGGCGATTAATAATTGCCAAATCTTGCTCGAGTCGAAAAATTCTTGGGCTATCATTTCCGCTTTGCGGTTTTGGCGTGACGCTGCCGCATTCAACAAAACCAAAACCAAATTTTGCCAAAGTTGCAGCTACTTCGGCATTTTTATCAAAACCCGCCGCCATGCCAATTGGATTAGCAAAATCAAGGCTCCAAAGCTTTGTTTGTAAATTTGGATAATCGCGATTCAGGCAAAAGACTGTCGCAGTTTTTGGACAAAATTTTAAGAAATTTATTGCCAAATTATGAGCAGTTTCAGCATTAATTTTAAAAATAATCGGGCGAAAAATTTGGTAAATCATTGGCTTGAAGTTTTTTTAGCGTTTAAAAAAAATGCTATACAACTAGACGCAGCAATAAATAAAATGGCATCGCTAAAATTTCTGAGTAAAAAATTATCAATCAATTTGCTTTGTAAACGCAGCCTTTTTCTTTCCTCTATTTGCAATTGCGGCTGCAACTTATTTAACCAAATCTGATCGTCAGTAGCTGACTTTTTTTCTAAGTAAAACTTTTTAATTGTAACATGAACACTGTGAGAAGGTGAAATCATTGGGTTCTTGCTGATTTCATTTTGTCTTTCTGATTTTTGCGCCGCAACAATTTGTGAAATTTTAGCCACATCTTTGACAATAAAAAATGCTACTAAAAAAATAATTATAAAAATTGAACCAAAGCTAAAATAGCTAATCCAAAGCTGCCAACTTTTTGATTTTTTGGTTTCAAAAAATATAGGTTTTTGATTCAAAATTAAAAATAGTAACGTCAGTAAATAAAAAATAACTGCCAGAGAAATTTTTTTAAAACTATCGTAATTAGTAACGCTTAAGCTTAAAAAAAGTAATAAGATTAAATGAGTAATTATCAGTGCAATTGCTGTGTTAGAACGATTTCTAATTACAAAGATAATCAGAAAGCTGAAAGTTACAAAAGCTAATATTGTCAGAAACTTAGCATCAAAAGCCATAGTTTACTTAATGATTTTGGAAAGTTGAATTAGCTAACATTGTCTATTCGCGCAGCAAATCATTTATCGAGGTTTTGGAGCGAGTTTTTTCATCAACTTTTTTAACAATTACTGCGGCGTAAAGTGAAATATTTTTATCACCTTTAGTTGAAGCGACATTGCCCGGAACCACAACTGAGTAAGCTGGAACTCGACCATAAAAAATCTCACCAGTTTCGCGATCAATAATTTTTGTTGAAGCGCCAATATAAACTCCCATCGAAATTACCGAACCTTTTTCAATCAAAACGCCTTCGGCAATTTCACTACGCGCGCCAATAAAACAATCATCTTCAATAATTACCGGATTGGCTTGCAAAGGCTCTAAAACCCCGCCAATTCCAGCGCCGCCAGAAATGTGACAATTTTTGCCAATTTGCGCGCAAGATCCAACTGTAGCCCAAGTATCAATCATCGAGCCTTCATCAACATAAGCGCCAAGATTTACAAATGATGGCAGCAAAACTACATTTTTAGCAATAAATGCCGAGTGACGCACAACTGCGCCCGCAACAGCGCGAAAGCCAGCGCGTTTAAAATCAGCTTCATTCCAATTAGCAAATTTAAGCGCAACTTTGTCGAAATTTACTAAAGCGTTTCCAACTACAGCTTCTTGTTTGCTCAAGAAATTATCGTTAAGACGAAATGATAGTAAAATTGCTTTTTTAATCCATTGATTAACTTGCCAAATCCCTTCAATTTTTTGACAAATTCTAATTTCACCTTTATCAAGTAAAGCCAATGTTTGATTGACTGCATCGCGAATTTCACCTTGGGTGTTTAAATTAATTTCTGCTCTTTTTTCAAAAGCATTTTCGATGATTTCTTGAAGATTTTTTGTCATGATTTTTTATCTTTTTTAAAGAAGTGAGGAATTTTATCAGAGATTTTAATGGCTAGAATTCGCGCTACAAAATAACTAAAAATAAAAGTTAAAAATGCGAAAAATATAATCAGCAAAATTACTGTTAAAATATCTGTTTTTGCTTCGTAACCAAGCCAATAAATAATTACCGAACCATTATGATCAAGCAGCCAAATCACTGCTGCTGAAATCATCAAAGCGATAAACAAAAACCACAAAGTTTTAAACATTTTTGATTAACTTAAGGTTTTTAAATAAGACAAAATTTCTGCGTCAATTTTTTTAATTTCAATTGCCGTGTTTAGCTGATCTAGAAATTCAACCAAAATTGCGTGATAGTTTTGATCAAGCGCTAATAAAGCGTTAAAAGCTTCTTGATAATTTTCTTGCTGTAAGAATTTTTCAGCTCTTGCCACAATTCCATCAACATCATTGGGATTTTTTCCGTCAATTCTGCGAATGATAATTAATTTGGCAATATTACGACGAATCTTAGAAACAAGGTCAACTGAAGCGCTATTATTTTTAGTAACAATTATTTCCGGTATTAATTTAGTAAAATTTTCATTAAGATTTTTAGCGCCAGAAAAATTTTTTAATAATGGTTTTAATTGCGATAATTTATCTTGCAGATTTTGATCAGATAAAGTCAGCATTTCAAAATTTTGCAGATCATCTAAATAATTTTCCTGATAAGTTTCGTCGGTAAAAATTTTCTGTCTTAATTCAACATAAGCAAAAATTATTTTTGCCAGTTTTTGCTGATTTTTATATTTTAGAAATTCGTCTCTTAAAGTTTGATTTTGCTCTTTCAAATCGTTTATTTGTAGCTGATTTTTTAAAAGCGTGCGATAAATAAATTCAATGCCTTTACCTTTGATTTCATTAAGCGAAAAATCGTCAATATTGCCAGAATCTTTGTCTTTTTTATATTCTTGCGACAAGTCAAAAATTTCATTTTCCAAATTATCTAATTCGGTAATTTTAGCAGCATCACTTTCTTTTTTTAAAAATCTTTCAGCAAAATAATTAAAACCGAAATAACCAATAATTAACAGAACAACCAAAAATAAAATTTTACCGGTTAGAAAATTTTTTTTTGTCAATCTATTAATAGGTTTGATTTCACTAGAAATATTTGCAGATAAATCTTGATTTTGCTGAGTTTTTTCAGTCATAAAATTTTTTTAAAATTGGAATTTCGGCAAAAGTTGCCGAATTTCTAAAACCAGAATTTTGCAAATAAGATAAAATTTTTTCGCTTAAACACAATATTCGTGAGCGTTGAAAATATTCAAGCAGATTATGTTTCTGACATAAATTTAAAAAATGGCACGCGCTATTTTTTGAATAAAGCAAGACAAAATCAAATTGATGATTTTTAACTTTGTTTAAAAATTTTGCCGAGAAATTTTCTTCTTCAATAATTTTATAGGAAATAATTTTTTTAACTGCAAAACCATCTTCTGTCAAAGCTTCCTTGAAATCGAGAGTTACGGATTCGCCACAAAAATAAATTAAAGTTGCCGAGTTTTTTTGACTAAATAATTCTTGATCTTGTTGAATTTTATTTAACAAACTTTGCGCTGAATTTTGCTCTGAAATATTAATGTTGGTAAAGCCATTTTTATAAAAAATTTCTGCAGTTTTTTTTCCAACAGCAAAAATTTTTAGATTTTTATCATAGGCAAAAATTTTTGCTGCACTAAAAGCTACTTCCGCAGCATTACTGCTGGTTAAAATAATCGCTGCTATTTTTTTTATCTTTAAATCTTTTAACTGAAGCAAATCATCAGGCGAAATTTTTTCTACATTAAATGTTGGCTCAATAAAAACTTCAAAACCTTTATTTTTAAGATGTTGAACAATTCTTTGCGCTTGATCATCTGGTCGCGTAATTAAAATTGATTGCTGCATTTTTTAAAAAAGTGGATTGCCAAGTTAAATAAGTGAATTTATTGTTGCGCGCCGAATTTAGTAATAAATTTATACTTAGTTCAAGTTGAAGAAGTCTATTTGAAGAAGTCGATTTTTACTTAGAGCCTAGTTCTCAAATTCTAGAGCCTGTTTTCAAACCTAATTAGTTTCAGATTTAGGTTTGAAAACAGGCTCTAGTCACTCGACAATTGTTTGCAAATTTTGTCATTAATCAAAAAAGCAATCATAAAGTCTATCCAGCAGTTAGGATTAAAATAGCTTTTTTGTCTTAAACTTTCTGAAACTTTAATTTGAATTTTAACAATATTTAATCAAATCAAAATATCACATGAATATTCATGAATATCAGGCAAAAGCCTTGCTAAAAAAATTTGGTGTTAATGTTCCGGATGGTCATGCCGCTTTTGATATTCCACAAGCAATTGAAGGTGCAAAAATGCTGGAAGCAGCCGGTAATAAAATTTTTGTTGTTAAGGCACAAATTCACGCTGGCGGACGCGGCAAAGGTGGTGGCGTTAAGGTTGTCAAATCAGTTGAAGAAGTTAAAGAACAAGCTGCAAAAATTTTGGGTATGACATTAATTACTCATCAAACTGGTCCTGAAGGTCGTTTAGTTAAAAGGCTTTATATTGAAGCTGGCTCAAATATCAAAAAAGAATATTATCTTTCGGTTATTGTTGATCGTAAAGCTAAATCAGTTGTTTTTATGGCATCAACTGAAGGCGGCATGGATATTGAAGAAGTTGCCGAACATTCTCCTGAAAAAATCATCACCGTTACAGTCGATATCGCCGCTGGAATTCAATCATTCCACGCTAGAAAACTTGGATTTGCTCTTGGTTTTAAAGGTGAAACTTTGAAGAAATTCACCAAATTAATTTTTTCACTTTTTGATGCTTTCATATCAACTGATGCCGCACAAATTGAGATTAATCCTTTGGTTGAAACCATTGAGGGCGACATCGTCGCGCTTGACGCTAAATATGGTTTCGATGATAATGCGCTACATCGTCACGAAGATTTACGCGCTTTACGCGATCTTGACGAAGAAGAGCCGCTTGAAATTGAAGCTTCTAAATACGATTTAAACTATGTCAAAATGGATGGCAAAATTGGCTGCATGGTCAACGGCGCTGGTTTAGCAATGGCAACAATGGATATTATCAAACTTTATGGCTCTTCGCCAGCTAACTTTTTAGATGTTGGCGGCGGCGCCACTCGTGAGAAAGTTACCGCAGCTTTTAAAATTATTCTTTCTGATCCAAATGTTGAAGGCATTTTGGTTAATATTTTTGGCGGAATCATGCGCTGCGATATTATCGCTAACGGCATTTTAGAAGCGGCAAAAGAAGTTAATCTCAGCGTACCTTTGGTTGTTCGTCTTGAAGGCACTAACGTTGAACTTGGCAAAGAAATCCTTGCTAAATCAGGTTTGGCAATCATTTCGGCTGATGATTTAGCCGATGCTGCGCAAAAAATTGTTGCCGCAATTAAATAATTAAAACTAATTAAATCCTCAAATGTCAGTTCTTGTAAATAAAAATACTAAAGTAATTTGCCAAGGTTTTACCGGATCGCAAGGCACTTTTCATTCCGAACAAGCAGTTGCTTACGGCACTAAAATGGTTGGCGGCGTTACACCTGGTAAAGGTGGCACAACTCATTTAAATCTGCCAGTTTTTGATACTGTTTTTGATGCTCGCAAAAAGACTGATGCCAATGCTTCGGTAATTTATGTTCCACCGCCATTCGCTGCTGACGCAATTCTTGAAGCAATTGACGCTGAAATTGAATTGATCGTTTGTATCACTGAAGGAATTCCTGTTCTTGATATGGTTAAAGTTAAGAAAGCTTTAAGTGGCTCAAAATCAAGATTAATCGGACCAAACTGCCCAGGAATTATTACGCCGGAAGAATGTAAAATTGGCATTATGCCAGGACACATTCACAAAAAAGGTTCAATTGGAATTGTCTCACGCTCTGGCACGCTTACTTACGAAGCAGTTCATCAAACAACTAAGGCAGGATTGGGCCAAACCACTTGTATTGGCATTGGCGGCGATCCAGTTAACGGCACTAATTTTATTGACTGCTTGGACATGTTTTTATCTGACCCAGAAACTCAAGCCATGATTATGATTGGCGAAATTGGTGGCTCAGACGAAGAAGAAGCCGCAGCCTTCTTAAAAGCTGAAGCCAAAAAAGGTCGCACCAAACCATGTGTTGGTTTTATCGCAGGACGCACCGCACCAAAAGGACGCAGAATGGGTCACGCTGGCGCTATAATTTCTGGCGGCAAAGGTGGCGCTGAAGATAAAATTGAAGCCATGAAATCAGCCGGCATCGCAGTTTCTGATAGCCCTGCAGCACTTGGCGAAACTATGTTAAAGCTTTTAAAAAAATAATTTACCAACTTTAAAAACCACAAAAGGAGAAATATGAACGATCGTAAAAAAGCCTTAGAAGCAGCATTCGCACAAATTGATAAACAATTTGGCAAAGGTTCCGCCATGAAATATGGTGCTAAACCAGTTTTAGATATTGAAGTTATTCCAAGCGGATCGTTAGCACTTGACGTCGCACTTGGTGTTGGCGGTTATCCGCGCGGCAGAATTATTGAAATCTATGGTCCAGAATCTTCAGGCAAAACTACTTTAACTCTACACGCAATTGCCGAAGCACAAAAGGCTGGCTTATCTTGCGCCTTTGTTGACGCTGAACATGCTTTTGATCCAGCTTATGCAAAGAATTTAGGAATAAATTTAGAAGAATTAATTATCTCACAACCCGATAATGGTGAAGCGGCACTTGAAATTGCCGACACTTTAATTCGCTCTGGCGCCGTTGATTTAGTGGTGGTTGATTCAGTTGCGGCTTTAGTTCCACAAGTTGAGCTTGAAGGCGGCATGGCCGATAATCAAATGGGTTTGCAAGCGCGCTTGATGAGCAAAGCTTTAAGAAAACTTACTGCTACAGTTTCTAAAACCAATTCTACTATTATTTTCATCAACCAAATTCGCATGAAAATTGGCGTGATGTTTGGCTCTCCCGAAACAACATCTGGTGGCAATTCGCTAAAATTCTATGCTTCAGTTCGTTTAGATATTCGCCGCGGCACCGCCATCAAAGATCAAGAAGAAGTTTTGGGAAATGAAACCAAAGTTAAAGTTGTTAAAAATAAAGTTGCGCCACCTTTTAAAACCGCAGATTTTGAAATTATTTATGGCGAAGGAATTTCGCGCACCGGCGAAGTTATTGATTTAGCGGTTAAATATGAAATTCTTGAAAAATCTGGTTCTTGGTATGCTTACAAAGGTAATAAAATCGGCCAAGGTAAAGAAAACACCAAAACTTATTTAAAAGAAAATCCAAAAATTGCTGAAGAAATTGAAAATGCTATTCGCGATAAGCTGGGAATTATCAAAGCCAAAAAATCTGCTACTAAAACTGAAGAAAAATCGGTTGAAGTTGCAGAAAAAAAACGCAAAGCCTTGGTTGAATAATCTTAAAATAAAATTCCAGTTACAAAATTGAGGCCGCCCTCAATTTTGTAACTCAATATAAACTAAAATTAAACTTCGTTTAATTTTAAATTTTGCACTCGTAGCTCAACTTGGGTTATGAGTGTTTTTACGAAGTAAAATAAAACGCGACAGCGTTTTAAAGGAATAACGGGCAACAGCTGCGCTGCTTGCCCAGGTGCGAGTCGTCTTCAAGCGTTAGCGAAGAAAAGCGACGAAGCATTTTACGTCACAGTCACAAAATAAATTAGCACTCGTAGCTCAACTGGATAGAGTATCTGACTACGGATCAGAAGGTTGCAGGTTCAAATCCTGCCGAGTGCACCAACTCTCTCAAGGGTTAAGACAAAATTACCCTTTCCCCCCATTTCTTTGGTGTCCGTGCTGTGTCCGTCTTTTGACAAATTTGGCACAAAATCATTCCTCACATTCCAAATCACTTCCTAACTCTCGAAATAAAATTTTAATCAATGTTAATGTTTTAGTTGACAGTTAATATTTTTGACTGTTAACTTTCTACTTAACACTTCATCGCCGGAGTGTCTATAACTAGTATTTTCGCTTGGTTAGAGGATTTCGGCTTATGGAGTCAACTAATCAAAAAACGGGAAATTTATGGACGATAGAAAAAAACTGCTCACCAAGTTTGGGAAATTCATTAGAGAATCCAGACTGAAGCTGAACATCGGCTTGAGAGAGTTTGCGGGAAAGGTCGGCATAAGTGCAACTTACATTAGTAAAATGGAGGTTGGGGAATATGCGCCACCTAAAGAAGAAAATATTAAGAAAATGGCAAAAATTTTGGGTCTGAATGAAGACAAACTAATTACAATGGCCGGAAAAACTCCTTCGGATTTGACGGATATTATCAATAAAGAACCAGAATTATATGCCGCTTTTTTGCGTAGAGTAAAAAAGGAAGACATCGAAAAATTCATGAGCGATCGGGAGGATAAGAAAAATGGAAAAAGGGGTTAGCTTCCGTAGCTCTGAAATTATCGAAAGAAAAGTTGATAAGATTCTGCAAAAAGCAAAAGAGAAAGGATTTTACAATTTTGATAGTGCTACACCGATTGATCTGATTATTGAAAAACTTTTTAGGTTGAAGATCGGCGGTTTTGTTGATCTAAATAAGGAGTTTACCGGAGTGCTGGGAGCTTTGGATTTAGATAATAAGATGATGTGGATAGATGAGAGTCTAAATCACATTGACTCCCCCTTGGATTTTACAAAAGAGGCAAGATGCAATTTCACGATTGCACACGAACTTGGACACTATGTATTTCACAAGCCTCAATATAAAGAAGCTAAAAATTTGGCATTATTCCACGACAGCAGTGATCCAAGAACTGAAGCTCTTGAAATGCAGGCTAATAAGTTCGCCTCTTTCATTTTGATGCCAAGAACGGTAATGCTTAAGCAATGGCATGAAATTGACCACACAAATTATTCAGCACAACATGCAATAGATGAGATGAAAAAGTTTTTTAAAGTATCAAGGGAAGCAATGGTTTATAGACTTAAATTTTTGGGCTTACTTGATCCTGGTTATTAACTAAAAAAATTTGTCTAAATTGTTAACTATTAACTAAACACTTTGTTTATGAAACAACAAATACCGATAGGCTATTACAGCGAAGAAGAAGTGGCCGCTCTTCTCAATAAAAGCATAGCGTCTTTGCGTAGTGAGGCTTCGCGAAGAAAAGGCGCGCCGCGAACAAAATTGGGTAAGCTGATTTTGTATAAAAAGGAGTCGTTCGAGAAATGGCTCGATAGTCATGAAACCAACTTTCAAACATTAAGAAGGAGTCAAAATGCCAGCTAAAAAAACAAAACGCCGGAGCTTTAAAAGAAAATTCAATCCCAGACTCATCAAGGGCAACACCTCTTACTCGGTCAGCGAAATCAGCCTTTTATTCAATGTTGGTGAAAATGCTGTGAGACATTGGATTAAATGCGGCCTGAAGATAAATGACGGCAAAACTCCGGTTGTGATTCATTGCGAGGAATTACGCACTTTCTTAACCAAAAAACAAAGCGCCAAAAAGAAGACCTGCAACCAAGATGAAATGTTTTGTTTTAGTTGCCGCGAACCAAGAAAGATTTTTAAAAATTCAGTAATTCTGATCGACAAAAACGACAAAATTTTGCAGTTAAAAGCAAGATGCCAGACCTGCAAATCTTTCATGACGCGAAAATATTCTTCGAGCAAATTGTCCGAGATTGAGCAATTTTTTGCCCTATTTGTTAACTATCAACTTAACACTTAATGGATTGTCTTAATTCCCGTTCTATTTGCTCTTTTTTCTTCTTACCAACCTAACCTTAAAAATTTAAAAATATGACCAACCAACCTTCAAAATTTCACCCAGAAAACGAACGCATTAAACGCAAATATTTTTCTCACCTAAAAGAGGCAAAAGGTTTAAGCGATAAAACCATCACTGAAATCAAAAAATCTCTCTCTCGCTTCGAAGAATTCACAAAGTTTAAAGACCTTAAGAATTTTTCACCAAAGCAAGCCAGCGAATTTAAAAAATGGTTCGCCACCTCAAAATCCAAAATCACCGGCGACAATATCAGCAAATCGTCTCTGCTATCGGCCATTAACCACCTGAAAGATTTTTTCATTTGGCTTTCCACACAAAAAGGCTATCGGAAAATCACCTTTCCTGATATTCAATATTTCAACCTTTCTGAAAATGATAAAAGAGCAGCAAAGGCCGGAAAACCAAGAGACTTTGCCAGCTTAGAACAAATCAAAATGGTGATTGAGAAAATGCCCGCCACCAATGAAATCGAGAAACGCAATAAGGCAATCCTCTGCTTTCTGATTCTAACCGGTGTTAGAGTTAGCGCTTTAATCTCCCTAAAACTAAAGCACATCGACCTTGAAAAAAGTTTTGTTAACCAAGACCCAAATGAAGTAGAAACTAAGTTTAAAAAGCGCATCGCCACTTATTTCGTAAATGTTGATGATGAGATATTGGCTTACTTTGTTGGTTGGGTAAAATTCCTGCGCGAAGAAAAACTGCTTTCACCAAATGACCCGCTGTTTCCGGCGATTGAAAATAAGTATGATGGTAATGGCGGATTTACCAAAGAACAGCTTTCAACCAACCATTTGCACAGCATTAACAATATTGATGAAATCGTAAGAATCGCCTTTGAGAAAGCTGGTCTAAAATACCACTCTCCTCACACCTTCCGAAATACTTTAACCGCTCTGGCTTCAAGATTTTGCACGACACCGGAAGAATTTAAAGCTTACAGCCAAAACTTAGGACACGAAAATGTTTTAACCACTTTCACCAGCTACGGACATGTTGATGAATTTAGACAGGGC
>JANRKR010000065.1:0-18217 GCA_033763375.1 Rickettsiales bacterium | reverse complement strand
GCTTGGGACAAATTACGCACTGATCCGGTTTTACGCTTTTTAATTACCGCAGTTGCGTTCTACGGCATGAGTACTTTTGAAGGTCCGCTTATGGCAATTCGTACAGTTAACGCTCTTTCACATTACACCAACTGGACGATTGGTCATGTTCATTCCGGCGCTTTGGGCTGGGTTGCCTTGATCAGCTTTGGCGCGCTTTATCACATGGTTCCTGTTTTATGGGGCAAGAAAGAACTCTACTCCAATAAATTAGTCTCAACTCATTTCTGGCTGGCATCAATTGGTATTGTGCTTTACATTACTGCAATGTGGATTGCCGGAATCTCTGAAGGTTTGATGTGGCGCTCCTACGATAAAATGGGTTTTCTACAATATTCTTTCGTTGAAAGCCTTAAAGCAGTTCATCCGCTTTATATTACCCGCGCTCTGGGTGGATTATTTTTTCTTGCCGGCGCTTGCCTGATGACTTATAATTTTTATAAAACGATTAAAACCAAATAATGTTAAAACATCATGACAAGATCGAGCGCAACTCGATTTTACTTCTAATTTTAACTATCATTGTCATTTCGATTGGCGGGTTGGTTGAGATTGCACCATTATTTCGCATGGAAACCGTTATTGAAAAAGTTGACGGCATGCGCCCATACACGCCGCTGGAATTGGTCGGCGCTAAAATCTATAAACGCGAAGGCTGCTACGGTTGTCACTCGCAACAAGTGCGAGTTTTGCGCGACGAAGTTGAGCGCTACGGACACTACTCAATTGCGGCTGAAAGCATGTATGATTTTCCTTTTCAATGGGGTTCAAAACGCACCGGTCCAGATTTAGCGCGCATTGGCGGTAAATATTCTAATCAATGGCATGTACGACACTTACTTAATCCGCGCAATGTCGTGCCAGAATCAATTATGCCTTCTTACGCTTTTTTAATTGAACGTAACGCCCAAATTTCTGGAATTGCCGACGATATGGAAGTTTTGCGTCGTCTTGGCGTGCCTTATTCTGATGAGATGATTCAAAACGCCACTTCCGACGCCGTGATTCAGGCTTCTGAAGATCGCGAAGCCGATGCTTTACAAAAGCGCTATGGCGGTAAAGTTAATATTCATGACTTTGATGAAAATCCTTATCGCGTTTCTGAAATGGACGCCTTAATTGCCTATTTACAAGTGCTTGGAACTTTTGTTGACTTCAAGAAATTTGACGCCACTGAAGGTAAAACTGAAATTAAAAATAAAATTCAAACTCAAAAAAAGACCGAAAAATAATGTTAAACTTCGTAGATTACGCGCCAATAATTGCTACCGTGTTTTTCTTTTTAGCCTTTTGTTATATAATTTACGCAGTTTTTAAAAAAGGCACTAAACAAAAATTTGATAAATTTTCACAAATACCGTTTAAAGATAATGACTGAACAAGAACAAAAAAATCATAATAAAAACTCTGTCGCAGAAAAAACAAAAACCACCGGTCATGATTGGGATGGCATTTCCGAATATAATATTGGCGCACCACGCTGGTGGCTGATTGTTTGGATAATTTGTATTATCTGGTCTTTTATTTATTGGATTTTTTATCCAACTTGGCCAACTAAAAATGGCAATTCAAAAGGAAATTTGAATTGGACGCAGCGCTCACAACTGCAAGAATCGCAAGCTGAAATTGATAAATTACGTAATGTTTTTTTAGCTGATATTGCCAAAAAAGATTTCGCTGAAATTCAAAAAAATCCTCAATTAATGGAATTTGCTTTAAATGGTGGGCGCGCTGCTTTTAAAGAAAATTGTGCTGCTTGTCATGGCACTGGCGCGCAAGGTTCTAAAGGCTTTCCAAATCTAAATGACGATGATTGGTTGTGGGGTGGAAAAATCACTGATATTTATCAAACCTTGCTTTATGGAATTAGATCGGCGCATGAAAAAACTCGTTCAAATCAAATGCCTGCATTTGGTTTGGATAAAATTTTAAAGAAAGATGAAATTAACGACGTTGTTGAATATGTGATGTCACTTTCTAATTCTAAAATTTCTAACCACAAAGGTGGCGAAATTTTCAAAGCTAATTGCGTTGCCTGTCACGGCGCCAATGCCAAAGGCAATCAAGCTTTAGGCGCACCAAATTTAACTGATGCCATCTGGCTTTATGGCGGCAATAAAGAAGATATAACTTACACAATTTATTACGCGCGAAATGGTGTTATGCCTTATTGGATTGGCAGACTTGACGATGCAACGATCAAGCAACTAGCGCTTTATGTCCATTCTCTGGGTGGTGGTCAATAACATGAATAAAATTTCTAACAATCCGAAGCAAAGATCAAACGCTCTTTATTCAAAAATTTATTGGGAAAATTTTTTTAGCAATCAAGAAATAGAAAAAATAATCTCAACTTGCTCAAGTAAAGAATTTATAACCGCAACAATTTCTCAAGAAAAGCCGGTAATAAACGAAGAAACCCGAATATCAAAAGTTAACTTTCATAGCAAGAATTCAGAAAATTCATGGATTTTTGATCGCCTGAATTTTGCCATCGAAGATATGAATCAAAAGTTTTTTAACTTTGAACTTTATGGCTATGAAAGCTTTCAATATTCTGAGTATTATGGAGATAACCTCGGAAAATATGACTTTCATATGGATATATTTATGAATGATGAAAGCGCAAAATTATCGCTAACTCGAAAACTATCTTTGGTTTTATTATTAAGCGAACCAGAAGTTGATTTTGAAGGCGGAGAATTTCAAATAAAACTCGGCGCCGAAGCAAAGTCAGAAACTATTACGATGAAAAAAGGCACCTTGATTGCTTTTCCATCTTTTATAATTCATCGCGTAAAACCTGTTTTAAAAGGCACCAGAAAATCAATTGCTATTTGGGTTGAAGGTCCAAAATTCAAATAAATATTTAAATGATTGGCTTTGAATCTATCAAATTAGCGCTTCTAAATTCATATCATCAACAAAAACTACATCACGCAATTTTATTAAATGGCAAAAAAGGAATTGGCAAAGCCAGTTTTGCCAAAGAGTTAGCTTTAGAAATTTTAGACAACAAATTCAATCCTCATCCCGATTTATTTTTAATTAGCAAAGATACTGAAAAAAGAGAAATTGGCATTGATAAAATTCGCGC
Source organism: Rickettsiales bacterium (assembly GCA_033763375.1). Lineage (GTDB taxonomy): Bacteria > Pseudomonadota > Alphaproteobacteria > Rickettsiales > UBA1997 > UBA2645. The sequence goes on along the minus strand of JANRKR010000065.1, from coordinate 15,081 downwards.
TATTAGCAGCTTTGTTAATCAAACTTCAGCAATTTCTAAAAATAAATTTATCATTATTGATTCAGCTTGCGAGCTTAATAAATCAGCTTCTAACGCTCTTTTAAAAATCTTGGAAGAACCAAGAGATAATAATTTTCTGATTTTAATTTCGCATAATTTAAATCGTATTTTGCCAACCATTCGTTCACGTTGTTTGACGCTAAAAGCTCCTGATTTATCAACCCAAAATTTGCAACAAATTCTGCAACAAAATAATCTTAATTTTTCTGATTCAGAGTTATTTTTTCTCAGCGAAATTTGCGATAAATCTCCAGCAATTATGATTGATTTTGGTCCTGAATTATCAAGGTTTTACGAACTTTTCTTACGTTCAATAATTAATAAAAAAATTAGTGAAGAATTGTTTAAAAAAATTTCTGATAAAAATTTTCCTTTCATTATTTTTGAAAAATCTATCGAATTTTTTTTCAGTCGTTTATTAAAATTTTTGTCCAGCAATTTGGCAGAATTTTTTTTTGAAGAAGAAAAAATTTTTTTAAATTTAAGACGAAAATTTTCTGCTGAGAAAATTTTTATAATTTGCGATAAAAGCCTTAATTTACTGCACAAAACTTCATCTTTCGCTCTCGATAAAAAATTAACTTTCATAAATATTTTCAATCAAATCTGTTATGACTAAAATTTATAGAGCTATTGGTTTAATGAGCGGAACTTCAATGGATGGCATTGATCTGGCTTTGATTGAAAGTGACGGTAAAAAAATTATTAATCGCCTAAATTCAGATTATAAATCTTACGAAAAATCTTTTAAAGCGCGCCTCAAAAGTTTGATTTACAACGATCCTAAACTTAGCGAAGTTAAGATTATCGAAAATGAATTGAGTATTTTACACGCTAATCTGGTTAATGAATTTCTAGATAAAAATAAAATTGCAGCGTCTTCAATTGATCTGATTGGCTTTCACGGACATACAATTTTACATCTACCTCAACAAAAAATAACTTGGCAAATTGGTAATCCGCATTTGTTGGCTTACAAAACCAAAATTAAAGTTGTGGCAGATTTTAGAAATCGTGATTTGGTTCTTGGTGGACAAGGCGCGCCTTTGGTGCCAATTTATCATTTTCATCTTTTTAAAGATGGCGCTGATCCGGTTGCAACTCTTAATATTGGTGGCATTTCTAACATAACTTATTTTGCCGGAAATCAGGAAAGTGATGTTGAAGCCTTTGATGTTTGTTTCGGTAATGCGCCTTCGGATGATTTAGTCAGACAAAAACTTAATTTTGATTTTGATCAAGACGGCAAACTTGCCAAAAGCGGTAACATCGATTTTATTTTAGCTGACCGCATTTTACAAAATGATATATTTCACAAGAAACCACCAAAATCTTTTGATCGCGATGATTTTTCATTATTACTTTCGCCAATTAATAGCCTAAAAATTGAAGATGCGCTGGCAACTTTTGCTTATATGCATGCTCGTGCTATTCAAATTAATTTGGACTTTTTAAGCAATCGTCCCAAAAAAATTTTTATTTGTGGTGGCGGTAGGAAAAATAACGCTTTGATGGATGAAATGAAAAAATGGCTTTCAGGAACTGAAGTAAAAGCTGTGGAAGAAGTTGGCTTTAATGGCGACACTATTGAAGCGGAAGCTTTTGCTTTTTTAGGAATAAGAAGTTTGATCGGGTTGCCGATCAGTTTTCAAAAAACCACCGGCGTTGGTGAAAAAGAATTTGAAGAAAATTCTGAAATTAAATCTCAAAAGACGACAGAGGTTTTACCGGAAAATAATTTCGCTCTGGCTTCACTTCCGCAACGTTCTTTTTTTTGCGGCGGCGTCTTCTATCACGCTTAACCTTACGCACTTTTGAAGCATCAACCACCAAACGATCTTTGATATATTGATCAATAATTGATTGAAAATCAGACATATGTTCACGAAAAAAGTGATCAGCGCCTTGAACTACTTGATAATTTACTAAAGCGCCTTCGCGTGCTGATAATTTTTCAACTAATTTTGTAGTATCAGATTCTTTGGTAATTTCATCTTTGTCACCTTGAATAACCAATCCAGCAGAAGTGCAAGGCACAATGAAATTAAAATCATATTTAGTTGCTGGAGGCGCAACCAAAATGTAATTTTCAAGTTCTGGTCTTCGCATCACGGCTTGCAAAGCAATCCAAGCACCAAAAGAAAAACCGGCAATCCAAAAATCAGAAGCTTCCATATTTTGATCATGCAGCCAATTCATAACTGCTGTAGCGTCAAGCAATTCACCAATGCCGCTGTCAAATTTACCTTGAGATTTACCAACGCCACGAAAATTGATGCGTAGAACTGAAAAGCCATTATCAACGAAAGCACGATAAAGATTATAGGTGACTTTGTTATTCATGGTGCCACCGTGAAGTGGATGCGGGTGCAACACCAAAGCAACTGGAGCTTTGGGATTAGAATTTTGATGATAACGACCCTCAATTCTACCAGCGGGACCGTTAATGATTACTTCAGGCATTTGAAATTAATTGAGTTCATCCCATTGCATTGGTTTGCCATTTCCAGCAACCAGTTGTGAAGTGCCGGCATATTTAGCCGCCATATATTTACCGTGTCCGGCATGAACTCCGTAATAATAAACTGGCTCAACATCTTTGCCATTATGTTTCTTTTTTTCGACATTTTTTACCCGGTTTTTCGGGTTGTTTTTGGTACCCATAATTTTGTAATTATTTTGTAATTTTTAGTTGGAAACTTATTAGGAGGTGGCGCAAAATAAAAATGTTTGCTCCAAAATCAAGCTCTTTTGAAATTAAAATTAAAAAACCTAATTTTTTTCGTAATGCCAAACTTCAAAAAATTAAACGATTATAATGTCAGCAATAAAAATGTTATTTTGCGCGCTGACTTAAATGTGCCAATGATGAATAATAAAATAACTGATGACACTCGCATCAAAGCAGTGATTCCAACCCTGAAATACTTGGTCAAAAACAATGCCAAAGTAATTGTAATTTCACATTTTGGTCGCCCCGAAGGTAAAGCTGAACCAACAATGTCTTTAAAACAAATATTGCCAAGACTTCGGCACTTGCTTGATCCAATTAAAGTTAATTTTATTGACGATTCTATTGGTCAAAAAGTTCAGGAAGCAGTCAAAGCCACTAATTATGGCGAAGTAATATTACTGGAAAATCTGCGCTTTTATAAACAAGAAACCAAAAATGATTCTGAATTTTCACGTCAACTTGCAAGTTTAGGCAATCTTTATGTCAATGACGCTTTTTCTTGCTCACATCGCGAACATGCTTCAATCACCGGCATTACTAAATTCTTAGATTCTTGCGCCGGATTTTTAATGACTGCCGAACTTGAAAACTTAACCAATTATTTAGAAAACGCCAAGAAACCAATGATGGCAGTAGTTGGCGGTGCTAAAGTTTCAACCAAAATTGATTTATTAAATTCTCTTTCAACTAAAGCGCAAACTATTGTAATTGCTGGTGCCATGGCCAATACTTTTCTTTTTGCTTTAGGAAAAAATATTGGCAAATCTCTCTGCGAAAAAGATCTTAAAGAAACTGCGCTAAAAATTATTGAAAGCGCCAAAGAGCGCGGTTGTAAAATTTTTCTGCCTTTTGACGTTGTGGTTACTAAAAAATTTGAGCAAAATTCACCTTGCCAAAATGTTGCCGCAGAAAACGTAGCAGATGACGACATCATTGTCGATATCGGTCAAAATAGCAGCGCAAAAATTGCTGAAGAATTAGCCAAACATCAAACTTTAATCTGGAACGGACCGCTTGGCGCTTTTGAATTTAAACCTTTTAATCTTGGCACTGAAAATTTCGCCCGCGCTGCAGCAAAGTTAACTAAGGAGCAAAAGTTAATTTCAGTTTCTGGTGGCGGCGATTCAGTTGCGGCGATAAATTCGGTTGGATTAGCCAAACAATTCACTTATATTTCCACCGCTGGCGGCGCTTTTCTTGAGTGGTTGGAAGGCAAAGATTTGCCTGGTGTGAAAGTTCTTTGCTATAAATAATACCAATTCCCATCTTAAATGATGCAATTGAATTTTTCAGGATTCGCCTTTACGCACCTATATTTAATAGGCTTACGCAGGCTCACCTTTAAATTCAAAGCCTGATTTAAGATGGAAAATTATATAATAACTTAATTTATGCCTCCAAAAAAACTGGCTGTAAAAAAATCACCTGCGAACGAAGCCTACAAAGAACTTGGAGAACTTTTAGAAAAAAATGTAGACAAGATTTCAGAAATTGAACCAATGATTCTCAATGATCTTTTTAAAAGAGTTGCAGATAAAGAAGTTGGGATGACAGTTGGAAAAATAGTAATTTATGAAGTAAATGGAAAATATTTCTTATTAAAGAAAAGTGGCAGAAACAGGGAAATTGATGGCTATGATAAAAAACTTTCAAGAAATATGAGTCCACAGGAGCTGGAAAAATCAATCAAAGAAAGCTTTAACGAAAAATGCGCCGCAACTTTATTTGAAATTTTAAAAGGTGAAGAAAATTATTTAGCAAAAACTTTCTTAGTAAGATCAGATTTTAATATGGAAAAAGCTCATAATATATTAAAAAAAGACACTGGAGTTTATAAAGTTTATATTGCTTCTGAAATAATTGGCGATCACGAGAAAGTTAATTTGGAAACTTCTGGTATTGATAATATTCGCCTGATTGATCCTGATATTTTAAATCAAAAATCTGTTAAAACCCCAAAAACTCCTCGCGATAATCTAAAAGAAGCGGTGCCAACTGAAAATAACCCCGAACTAATTCGAAGAGCTTTATTAAAAAAAGATCTATGCGAAAATGCAGTAATTATGATTTTGCTTTCAAATTATGATCTTAAATTGGACAACTTTGTTCATTATGAAGATCGAATGATTCCGATAGATTTTGGCAATGCCCGATATGAAGAAAAATTTTCTCCTGATGTAATTGATGGGATTGATTTGATAAGAAAAACTAGTAGTAAAAATGGCTCAGACAAATTTGCCAGCAGCAAACTAAAAACGAGATTATCTCGCGGTACAGACCATACCGGCACTCAATCTATTTACCGAAGAAATTTAGCTCCAGAACATTTCTTAGCGGTTATCGCAAAAATTAAACAAAATCAAAGCGCCATTGAAGAACAATTATGGCATAATGCTTATATTTATACTTTTGGCAGCAAGGAAGAAAAAATAGCTTATGCTGATTTAATTATTGCCAGAGTAAGAAACTTGTTAGCTCTTGAACCAATTTTTGAAAATTTACAAAATAGCGAAAATCCAATGCGATCATTCACTCAAAAAAGTTTGAGAGAAATAATTGCTAATAACGAAGAATTTATCTATAAAATAGAAAACTCTGACCAAGAAAATTCATCGGTAAGTAAAGATTTTTTTAGATTTGTTACTAATTTGTTTGCATCAATTCAAAATCAAGAAAGCAATATTCTAGGGTTGTTAGAAAAATATATTGGTTCACAAGCTTCTGAAAAAACTGAAAAGGAAAAAGAAATAATTGAAGCAGTCGATAATTTTAACAATTTTTTGGTAGAACAATATGAAGAAGTACAAAAACAATTCTTCATTCTGGAAAGCACTTACAAAAGCTCGGAATATATTTCCGGATCAAATAAAATAGTTGGCGATATCGATAGCTTAGAAAAAGATAAAGATGAAATTCTTGAAAAAATAATGATGATCTTTGAGACGTTAAATTATCCTTTAATTGACAAAGAAGAGCTAACAATGTCATTTGACGATTCTGACAATTCACAATCAGCGGGAAAGCCAGTCTATTCTTTTAGCAGCACAGAAACTTCTCAAACAAATGATATATCCAATGTTTCTGATAAAAAGATTGAATCTTCTCTTGATCAAAGTCGCGAAGAAACATCTAAAGCCATACCAGATCAGGAATCGACTTCTACACCAGAAGAAGAATTAAACGAAAAAATACTTAAGCTAGAAAAATGCCAAGTAAAATGGGATCTTTCAAAATCCGAAAAATATAAATCTAAACTTGATGATATGATTACAGGTTATTTAGAAGAAGAATATAAAGTTATTAGAAGTAAAATGTTATATCTTGCCACGCATTTGATGGCGCATGAGACTTTAATGCAAGTTAGAGCTGAGAATGAAAATAAAAAGTCATCACCATCAAGTCATCCTTCAACAACTGAATCAGAGCAATTAAAACCCAATCAATCCGAATTAAAAATTGCAACTTAAAAACGCAGCTCGCCAATTTTATCGCGAGAAATTTCAATAAAAGCTTTCTTGCGTAAATCTGCCAAATGACCTTTAGCAAGGTTTTGTAACTTTTTAACAAAAATATTATTTCGCGCTAAATTTAAATCATTATCAGCAACTTTGCTTTCAAATTTGGTATTCACAACTTTAAAAATATAATAACCGTCATTAGAAAAAACTGGATTGGAATACTCATTTTTTTTCAACTTAGAAATTGCCGCGTAAATTTTTGGATCAATATCATTTTGCGCAACCCAACCAAGCTCGCCACCATTTTCTGCCGTAAGATTGTCACGCGAGAATTGCTTAACAATGCTTTTAAAATCAGCGCCAGATCTTAATTCAGCAACTAATTTTTTGGCAACAATTGCACCATTTTCACTTTCAGGAATAAAAATCTCGGCAAGAAAAAATTTAATAATATTGGTGTTAAATTTTCTTTGTTCAAAATATTCGTTAACTTCAGCATCAGTGATTTTTACTTTCGAACGCAAAACCTCGGAAACCAGTTTTGACCAAGCTAATTCTGCTTCAATTTGTTTTAAATAATTAGCGTAAGATAAATTTCTTTCGATTAGAGCAATCTTAAACTGAGTAGGATTTTTCTTTTGTTGCAGCGCCACATTTTCAAAAGCGTCAATAACTTCACTTTCGCTGACTTCAATTTTATAACTTGTCGCTTCTTCTTTGATTAACTCTTCATCAATCATTTTATCGATAATTTGCTCAAGCAAATTTTTGCGTTCCCAAGCAGAATTAATACTGATTTTAGAAGAAAATAATACAAAATTATAGCGATCAATTAACTCAAAATTAGTGATTATCTTGTTGTTAACTTTGGCAATAACAAACGCATTTGTTGCATCTTTTTTATCAGCAGCCTGAATGTTTGGTTGTGGCAAAAGTAATATCAGCGCAGCTAGAAAGATTATTGATAAATATTTTATAATTCGCTTCATCAATTATTTGCTGGTTTTTGAAGAGATTTTTTATTCGAAAATTTATAGATGCTAACTCCGCGAACAAGATCAACAGCGCGCGCTAGTTGGTAATCTTTTTCATATAAAGCGAAATTATCATCACCAATTTTTTCTTTTTTAGCTTCGGCAATTGCATCTTTTATTTGAACTTCAATATGACCTTTTAAATCAGCTTCAGAATTTGCATCTTCTTGATCTGATTTTTGAATTTTTGCTGCAAAAACTTCAATGTCTGGCTCAATTCCATGCGCTTGAATTGATTTGCCGCTTGGAGTGTAATAAAGCGAAGTGGTTAAACGTAAAGCGCCGTGATTTTTTTCAAGTGGAATTACTGTTTGTACCGAACCTTTGCCAAAAGATTTAACTCCCATGATTATTGCACGATTATTGTCTTGCAAAGCGCCAGCAACAATTTCAGAAGCAGAAGCCGAACCTTCATTAATCAAAACTACTATTGGCAAACCAGTAATTAAATTTTGATCCAAAGAATCTTTAAAATATTTAGTTTGATCTTTATTACGTCCGCTAATTGAAACGATAGTTTGATCTTTATCTAAAAAAGCGTCGCTGATTGAAATTGCCTGATCTAATAATCCTCCCGGATTATTGCGTAAATCAAGCACAAAACCTTTGAGGTTTTTTTCACCAATTTGTAGTTTTAATTTGTTGAGCTCGGCAATCAAGCCAGAATAAGCTTGTTCAGAAAAACTATTAATTTTTACGTAAGCTACATCTTTAAATTTAGCTGATTTGACTGCTTTAACTTTAATAATTTCGCGAGTAATAGTTTTATTTAGAGGCGCTTTTTCGCCTTTTCTAAGAATTGTAACCGCAACTTTTGTTCCAGGTTTGCCGCGCAGTTTTTTTACCACCTCGTCAATTGCCAAACCGGCAATATTTTTACCATCAACTTTAATAATATAATCTCCGGATTTAATGTCAGCCTTGAAAGCTGGCGTATCTTCAATAGCGCTGACAACTTTTACTACTGAAAATTCTAGTGTAATTTCAATGCCAACTCCGCCAAATTCGCCTTTGGTTTGCACCTGCATTTCTTTAAGAGCATCTTCATTTAGATAAGATGAATGAGGATCAAGCGAAGATAATAAACCGTTAGCCGCATATTCCGCCAGCTGACGATCAGTTTTTTCTTCAACATAATCTTTTTTAACCCGAGAAATTATTTCCTGTAAAAATTCTTTTTGATCTGCTTCGGAAGTTTTTTGATTGAATTTGATTGGCTTGATTTCAATCTGCGAAAAAGACATTGCAGAAAAAAAACCAATGGCAGTTGAAATAACTATAATTAACGAGGTTTTGGCGAGTTTTTTCATGATAGTTGAAACAGCTAGATTAGAGTTAAAACGCTAAAGACTCGAAGATAAAACTAAATTCAATCCAAATAATTTATATTTAAAAAAGGCACAAAAATAAATTCCGCAGCTTGATTTTAAAAAACCAAGGTGCGGAATTATTTTAGATAGCATCAGTTTTGCGATAGTTCTTTTTAAGAAATACCATATTCGTCTTTCAAGCTGGAAGTAATATCTTCAGGCGGTTCTTCGCCGTAAGCTGAAAATAGAATTTTGCCGTAGTTTTCTAAATGGATAATCTCGTCATTCAAAGCTTTTAAAAAAAGCTGAACTTTAAGACGATCGACCAAAACATAGTACCAAGCTTTTCGCCCAGCATCTATTCCCTTAACGAGATAAATTAATTCTGCTTGCATTCTTTTTTGAGGATCAATTGGTTTAAGGTTAGAGTTATTAGATTTTCGAACCGAGTCTGCTATTGAGCCAGTTTCTGACTTAGCAGATTTTGGTTCTTCTTTTTTTAAGTTTTGTGATGTGAAACTAGGCTTTTTAGCATATCGTTCGGCGAAACTTTTTGTGCCACCGGAATTGGCATTCTGTGCGTCTGGCATGTTTATAATATTTTAAGAATGAACTGCGGAATTTTTAAAAGTCTTGGAATTTTTTATCCACCAATCATTGATTGGTTTTTTTGGTCCGCATGGTCCATCTTCATTTGAGACTTCATTTGAAACACAAGGACTTTTAATGTCTAATGTCTTTGTTGCGCAAGAAGAAATCAAGACAAAAAATGACATTAACAAAATTATTTTTCTCATAATTTCCGCTGATTCTTTTTAATTGTAAGAAAATAAAAGCTAAGTTCTTGATTAAATTTTTCAATAAATAAATAACAACAGTTTTACGCAAAAATTTAAACATCAGCGACTTAAATAAAACTAAACTTAAACAAAACTTTGGCAGATAAAACTTTCAATAAAATTTTAATTATCGGATTTGGTTTAATTGGCGGGTCTTTTGCTAAAGCTTTACGCGCTCAAAATCTTGATTGGCAAATTGATGCTTACGACATAAATCAATTGGCGCTTAAACAGGCATTAGAATCAAAAATAATCGATCATATTATAACTCTAGAAAGCAAAAAAATTTCTGAATTTGATTTCATCATAATCGCTGCTCCACTATCAACTTACCAAAAAATTTTTAGCGTAATCAAAAATAATATTAATCCAAAAACAATTATTATTGATTTGGGTTCGCTAAAAAATTTTATTAGCGAAATTTTACCAAAAAATTTAAGCGCAAATTTTGTCGCTTGTCATCCAATTGCTGGATCGGAAAAAAATGGTTTTGAAAATTCTTTTGCTGAACTTTTTCGTGATAAAAAATTTATTATTTGTAAGTCGCAAAACAATTCGGAAATACAGCTAAAAAAAGTTGAAAATCTGGCTAAGATAATTGGCTGTAATGTTGAATTTATTGATTCCAAAGCGCATGATGAAGTTTATGCTTTAGTTTCGCATTTGCCGCAATTTTTATCTTTTTTAACCGCCGAATTTTCGCCTAAAAAAATTGCTGATGAGTTTTTTGAAAAAGTCTTTCGTTTGGATAATTCTGATCCTGAAATTTGGTCGGATATTTTTGCGCTAAATTGTGAAAATTTGGAGAAATTTTATTTAGAGTTTTTTGATAATTTGGAGAAAAATATTGAGCTTTGCGTAGCCAGACCCCGTCATGAAGACGGGGTGACAAAATCCGAATCTAAAATTAAATCACAGCAACATGAAGACGGGGTGACAAAATCCGAATCTAAAATTAAATCACAGCAACATGAAGACGGGGTGACAAAATCCGAATCTAAAATTAAGTCACAACAACATGAAGACGGGGTGACAAGCGAACACTCATCTCTACAAAATAATTTACTAACAACTCTAGCTGATTTGTCACCCCGTCGCATGACGGGGTCTATTGACCAAAAATTCTTCGAAGAAAATTTTGCGACAATTTTTTTTCGCGCTTTAATTGTTGTAAGTTATTTACAAATTCCACAAATTAAAACCTTTCAAAAACACGCCGGTTCTGGCTTTGCCGACTTCACTTCAATAGTTGCAATTTTCAATTACGAGCCAGAAAAACTCGCCAATTTAATCAAAAAAAATCAGCAAAAAATTCTAAAACTTTTTGACGCAATTTCATGAATCAAGAACAACTAAACCAAATTCGCCCTTATCGCGCCATCAATAAACGCGTTTCACGCCAAATTTTTGTTGGCAATGTCGCAATTGGCGGTGGCGCGCCAGTTGCGGTGCAATCAATGACCAACACGCCAACAACTGATATTCAAGCTACCATTCGTCAAGTCAATGAATGCGCTGAACTTGGCGCAGAATTAATGCGAATTTCAGTTCCTGATAAAGAATCTTCCGACGCTTTGCACCAAATAATTCCGCATTGCAAGGTGCCAATTATTGCTGACATTCATTTTCATTATCGCCGCGCTATTGAAGCAGCAGAAGCTGGCGCCAAATGTTTGCGTATTAATCCGGGAAATATCGGCTCTGATGAAAAAGTGCGCGAAGTTATTAAAGCCGCCAAAGATTATGGTTGCTCAATTCGCATCGGCGTCAACGCTGGAAGTTTGGAGCAAGATTTGCTCAATAAATATAAAACGCCAACGCCAGAAGCTTTGGTTGAATCCGCCAAGCGTCATATCAAAATTTTGGAAGATAATGATTTCTTCAATTTCAAAATCAGCGTCAAAGCTTCTGATGTTTTCTTGGCGGTTGCTGGTTATCGCGAGTTGGCTAAAGTTTGCGATTATCCGCTGCATATTGGAATTACCGAAGCTGGTAGTCTAGCTGCAGGAACTGTAAAATCGGCAATTGGGCTTGGAACATTACTGTGGGAAGGAATTGGCGACACCATGCGCGTTTCGCTTTCCGCCGATCCAAAAGAAGAAGTAAAAGTTGCTTACCAAATTTTAAAAACGCTTGGAATTAGAAGCCGCGGCGTAAATTTAATTTCATGCCCATCTTGCGCCAGACAAGCTTTTGACGTGATAAAAACTGTAGAGATGGTAGAAAAACGCGTTGAACATATCAAAACTCCGCTAACAATTTCAATTTTAGGCTGCGTGGTTAACGGACTTGGCGAAGCGGCGCATACGCAAATTGGCATTACTGGTGGAGGCTCTGAGCGTCATAATGTTTATATTAATGGCAAACCTGATCATAAAGTTAGCTCAGAAAATCTGGTCGATCACATTGTGGCTTTAATTGAAAAAGAAGCTCAGAAAAATATTCTATGAATTTGATTAAAAATCCTGAATTTGACAAAAAAATCATCGCTACAAATTTTTCACGCGCTGCTAAAGATTATAACAAAATGGCTTTGGTTCAAGCTCATTCAGCTCAAAAACTTTGCGCCCTCGCCTTACCATTTATAAAAAATAATTCGACAATTTTAGATTTAGGCTGCGGTAATGGATTTGTTTCAAAAAATTTATCATCGCAAAAAAATCTTAAAATTTTTGAAAGTGACTTAAGTTTAGAAATGCTAAAACAAAGTTGTGGCGATAAAAAAATTTGTTGCGATTTCGAAAACTTACCTTTTAAAAATCACAGCTTTGACATTTTAATTTCATCATTTTCGCTGCAATGGTTAAACAATTTTGAAAAAAATTTTCAGCAGTTTTCTCTAAAATTAAAATCAAATGGAATTTTAGCTTTTTGTTTGCCAACAGATCAAAGTTTAGAACAGTTAAAAATTGCCAGCGCAAATTCAGGTTGTAACTTTCATTTTAACTCTTTGCCCACAATTAACGATTTAAAATCAGCTTTAAAAAACTGTGGTTTAGTTGAAAAAATATTTGAATTGGAAGTTATTGAATCAGAATTTATCAGCGGTAGAGAAGCTTTACAATCAATCAAAAAAATTGGCGCTAATTACTCTAACAAAAAAAATTTTGTCTCTAAAACACAATTGGCGCAGTTTGATAGTTTTTGTTTGAAAAATTTTATTAACGTTAATAAAAAAATTTTTGTTACTTGGCGCGTTGCTTTTTTTGTTTGTAAAAACATTTAACTTTTATCTTTCCAAGCGCTGTCACAAATAAAGCTTTTCTAAAAAATTTTTATGATTGGTAAATTTTTGAAAAAATTTTTTTGGAACAAAACCAAAGAAAATAAAGAAATTGAAGAAGAAGGTCCGGTGATTTCTTTGCGTCAAAAATCAAAAGAATTATCTGAAATTTTCAGAGAAAAACTTGACGAAATGAAAGAAGAACTTCTAATCATGAAAGAAAAATGCGGTAATTTACTTGAAACCAATTATCTTCTTGGCTTAAAGCATATTGAAAATGGCAATTTATTTGAAGCAACTTTTCGTTTTCGTTTAATTAAAAAGTTTTGGCCACAGCATTATGATTCTTATTACCAACTTGCTTATTGTTTGGTTTTAAGAAAAAAATCTGACAAAGCAAAACAAGTTCTTACAGAATTAATGCAAAAAGAACCACAACACCAACAAGGAAAAGAGCTATTGGATTTAATCAGTTCTTATCAATCTTCAAACCAAAATCCTACCACTTAAAAAATCTCAATAATCATAATGTATAAAAAACTAATTAATTTTGTTTTACTTTTTTGCGCCTTGTCAAACTTGTTATTTCAAGATGAAGCTTGGTCACAAATTACTAAAGTGAAAAACAAATCTGCTATTCAACAAAATTCTGACGACGCTGATTTTGAAATTTATAATAGTGAAAATGATCAGGAAGTTTATGATCCGCTTGAAAAATATAATCGCAAAATTTTTGCCTTTAACGATTTTCTTGATCGATATTTTTTAGAACACATCGCTCGTGGCTATCGCCTTTATATTCCAAAACCAATTCGCAATTCTACCAGAAATTTTTTAACCAATCTTAACGCGCCAATTTCAGCTTTTAATTCGCTTCTTCAAGGTAAAAGCGATAATACTTTGGCAACAATTTCTAACTTTTTAATCAATTCAACAATTGGTCTTGGCGGTTTATTTGAAGTAGCAAAAAGCAAGGGTATTAAATATAACAAAGAAGATTTTGGTCAAACTTTAGGAAGTTACGGAATAAATTCTGGCGCTTATCTGGTCGTTCCATTTCTTGGTCCAAGCTCAACTCGTGATTTTAGCGGATTTGTCACCGATCAAGTTATTAATCCAGCTTCTTATAATATTTTCAGAATTGGTGGAAAAACTTATTTAATTGGAAAAAATAATTTATTTATTTTGAACTCAGTTCGCACAATTGACAGCAGAGAAGGCTTGCTTGATATTACCGACGATGCCAGAAAAGACTCTTTTGATTATTACGCAACTCTAAGAAGCGCCTATAATCAAAATCGTAACTTCGACATAAAAAACTAAATTTTAAAATTATGAAAAAAATCTTTACCTTACTTTTACTCATTGCTTTTTCCACGCCAGCTTTAGCTCAAGACGTTAAAATTGAAAATCAGGTCAAAGATTTTGTCAGCGTAATTGGTAACAAAGTAATTAAAATTGCTGACGAAAAAGGTATTTCTGAATCAAAAAAAATTAATAAAATTATCATGGTAATTGACGAAGCCATTGATTCAGAATGGATTGCGCGCTTCGTTTTGGGTAAAAATTACAAAAATATTAGCGATGAAAATAAAGCAAAATTTTCTAAACTTTATCGTGATTTTATGATTAATACTTATGGACCAAAATTTAAAAATTATAACGGACGCAAATTTGATGTGGTAAACGTTACCGAACAAAATGGCTTTTTTGTTGCTGATTCTGAATTTTTACCAAAAGATTCCGACGTGCCTTTTAACGTCAAATTCCGCGTTAAAGAGCGCAATGGCAAATTGGTGATTTTAGATTTTATCGCTGAAGGAGTAAGTTTAATTGAAACTCAAAGATCAGAATTTAACTCGGCAATTTCACAAAAAGGCATCGAACAATTTTTGGTTGATTTACAAGAGCGAGTAAAAAATTTAAAAGATAAAAATAAGTAATTTTTCAAATTCATTTCTTTTCTTGTTCAAGTTTTTTGCGCCGCGCTAAATTTTTACGCAAAGCTTCCGACAATTTTTTTTTGACTTGCTGTTTTTTGCTTTGCGTTTTTTTTAGTTCGATTGGCTTTTGATTCATAAATCTTGATCAATATCAAATTGCTTAGAATAAAGATTAGCGTAGGCTCCGCCTTTCTCGATTAATTCTTTATGATTGCCCGATTCAACAACTTTACCATCAGCAATTACAAAAATATTATCAGCGTGAATTACTGTTGATAAACGATGCGCTATTACTACAGAAGTGCGACCCTTCATTAATTTTGCCAAAGCATTTTTGATTAATCTTTCTGAAATCGGGTCAAGTGCCGAAGTTGCTTCGTCTAACAATAAAATTTGTGCATTGTAAAGAATAGCGCGGGCGATGGCAATTCTTTGACGTTGTCCACCAGAAAGACGAATGCCATTTTGTCCAACTTTAGC
>JANRKR010000064.1:0-22055 GCA_033763375.1 Rickettsiales bacterium | reverse complement strand
AACCCCGCCCGTATGTTAAAGGTACATACGGGAAAAAATATGTCACGAAACCAATATTTACCAATGTACATCTTTTTTAAAAACGGTGAACGTGAAGCGGAGAAACTTAAGAAAATAAAGCCAGAAAAAATGGCAAAAATCAGTGAATTTTAATGATTTTTTGAAGGAAAGGTGAACGTGAAAATCGGTGGTACGCTTGAACGGGGCGTTGAAAATAGGATGTCTACCGCGATAGAGAAAAGTTAGCGAAAGCTTTGGCGGAAGGAGAGAGATTCGAACTCTCGTATAGTGTTACCCATAACACGCTTTCCAAGCGTGCGCCTTAAGCCGCTCGGCCATCCTTCCAAGAATAGAACTAAATCTGAAACTAATTAGGTTTGAAAACAGACTCTAAGAATTTTTAGATTTATTCAATTTTTTGGTGATTAAAAATTGTTGTAAAATTGAAAGCAAATTACTCCAAGTCCAATAAATAACCAATCCGGCAGGAAATGCCGCTAACACAAAGGTTAAAACATAAGGCATCCATTTTAAAATTTTGGCTTGAGTTGGATCGGAAGAAGTTGGATTAAGTTTTTGCTGAATAATCATGGTGACGCCCATCAATATTGGCCAAATTCCGATGGTGAAACTGCTGCTAACTTCAAAAGGCAATAAGCCGAATAAGTTAAAAATTGAAGTTGGATCTGGTGCTGATAGATCTTTAATCCAGCCGTAAAATGGCGCCTGACGCATATCCAGCGTGACGTATAAAACTTTGTAAAGCGAAAAGAAGACAGGAATTTGAATTAAAATTGGCAAACAACCTGAAGCCGGATTAACTTTTTCTCTTTTGTAAAGTTCCATAATTTCGCGGTTTAACGCCAAGCGATCATCTTTAAATCTTTGGCGCAAATCATCAACTTTTGGTTGTAATTTTTTTACCTTTGCAATTGCAGCATAAGATTTATTTGCCATTGGAAACAATAACAGCTTGATTATAACGGTCATTGCTAAAATTGCTAAACCAAAGTTTCCTAAAAATTTTGACAAAAATTCGATAATAAAAAAGAACGGTTTAGTTAGAAAATAAAACCAGCCAAAATCGACAGCACGATCAAAAAGTTTAGCATCAAATTCTTTGGCATATTGATCAAGAAGGTCAACTTTCTTGGCGCCAGCAAAAAGATGGTGATTAAATTTTAATTCTTCGCCGGCAGCAATTTCAAATTCCTGTCCAATAAATTCAGCATTAAAAAAATTATTTTGATTATTAAGTTCGCTGCTAAAACTGGCGCTATATTTTAAGTTGCGATCAGGCAAAATTGAACTTAGCCAATATTTATCGGTAATACCAAACCAACCGCCATTTTGGGCTTGAAATTCTTGGTATTTTTCTTTGAGTAAATCTTTGTAAGTTGATTCTTGTAGAACATCAGAAAACACGCCAATTGCGCCTTCATGAAGAATATAAACTGGTTTTTGTACCGAATTTAAAACGCGGTTTATTCGACCATAAGCGGCGATTGAAATTGCTGATTTTGAATTATTTTTTACAGCTTGCGTAACGCTAAACATGTAATTTTCGTCCAAGGCAATTTGAATTATAAACTCAATATTATTTTTATTTTTCCACGATAAAGTGATGGGATTTTTGGGTGTTAATTTTTCGCCAGAACTTTTCCACAAACTATCTGGTTTTGGTAAATCAAGAGTTGAACTTGAAGCAATCCAGCCAAAATCAGCAAAATAGCGAAATTTACTTTCACTTGGCGAAAAAAGTGAAACTTCGTTTTTGTGATCAGATTTTTCAAAATATTTGGCCAAAGTTAAATCGTCAAAGCGCGCGCCTTTTAAATAAATTGATCCGTGTAAATTTTCACTTTCTATTGTGACGCGATTTTTTCTGGTTTCGGCTATAATTTCACCAGAGGTTTTTAGTGACGAAATATTTTCATTTGGTTTAGAGACAATTTTGTCTGAAGTTGCTAAGCCTTTATTTTCAAGGTTTTTCGGGGTTGATGAATTTTGTTTAATGACAGTTTTTGTTGTTTCTTCTTTAGTTTTTTGTGCTGCTAGAATTCTGTTTTGCGCTTCTTGTTTTTCAATGCGCGGCTTTTCAATAAACCAAGTCCAGCTAAGTAAAATTATGAAAGAGAGAACTGTTGCCAGTAGGATATTTTTATTATTATTTTGCATGGAAATAGGAATTAATTGCTGAAAAATTTATTTTCTAAATCGCGATGGAAGTCTAAAACCCAGCGACTGTCGTTGCCTGCTTTGTAAGTTCTTAACTTAGCGGATTTTTTGTGGATTAAGATGATATTGCCAGTGATTGGATGGAGCGCGTTGTTTTGTCTTTTGGTGCATTCTTCTTCAAGAAGACAAAAATCAGATTTTTCTAAACCATGTTCTTTAAGTTCGTGTTCGAAATCTTTTAACTCATTTTTATTGATAATTTTTAATCTTTTTATTTCGCCATCAATTGCCCAAACAGGAACAATTCCTCTTTCTTCTAGATCCCGAATTAATTCACGAATGAGAACTTTATTGCTTTCTTTCATGCCTTCGGCAGTTTTTCTTAAAATTTCTTCGTTACGCATAAATTTCTTTCCACAATTTTTCGTTAAGAATTATGAGTTGACCATCATTTTTTTTGACTATTTCTAGAAGTTCTGGACCGCTTGCTTCATAGACCGAAGCGGTATCAACGATTGATAAATAATCTTTCAAATTTTTCAATCCTCTTTGAAACCTGCGATCAATTACCGATGACTCAATATTGTGACCACCTTTACTAACTCTATTTTGCACCCTTATTTTTGCAAGCTCTGCGCTTTGCAGTTTTAAAAAAATCAGATTTACTTTGTAATTTCTTTGTTGAGCTTTCGTGATAAAATTAAGATAAGTTTTTGCTGAGAGTGTGGTTTCAAGGGCAAAATTCATTTTACTTTCAAGTAAAAAATTCATTTTCTTTAGCATCAATCGACCAGCTTCAATAGCGGATTTTTCAGGATTTTCGGGAGATAGAATTTTAGCAATTTCGTCAGCGTTAACAAATTCATTACTGCTTAAGAAATCTGGCAAAAGTGTAATACGGGCATGAGAGCTTTTACCAGCGCCATTAGGACCTGCTATGATATGAATTTGTTTATCTTCCAACATTCTTTTTAGTTGATTTTTTGTTCACAAAGCATTCTGTCAAAGCTTGCGAAACATGCGAAATTGGTTTGATAATCAAGCTATCCAAAACTTCTTTGGGCATTTCAATCAAATCTTTTTTATTACTTTGTGGAATTAAAACAGTTTTTATGCCGCCGCGCAAAGCTGCTAAAAGCTTTTCTTTTAAGCCACCAATTTCTAGAACTTTGCCAGTTAGAGTAATTTCGCCAGTCATGGCAATATCTTTTCTAATCTGATTTTCGCTGACACAAGAAATCAAAGCAACGCAAAGCGCAACGCCAGCTGATGGTCCATCTTTTGGTGTGGCGCCTTCAGGAACATGAATATGAAAATCGTATTTATTAAATTTTTTAGCATCAATTTCAAAGTCTTTGGCAATTGAGCGTGAATAACTTAAAGCTGCCTGCGCTGATTCTTTCATAACTTCGCCAAGTCGACCGGTAATTTGAATTTTACCGCTGCCTTCAAATTTTAAAACTTCGATATCCAGTAAATCGCCACCAAAATCGGTATAAGCTAAACCAGTTGCAACGCCAACTAAATCTTTTTCTTTAGCAATTCCGTAGTGATGTTTTTCAATGCCGGCATATTGCTGAATATTATTTTTTGTAATATGAACTTCTTTATTTTTTTTGGTGACGATTTCTTTAGTTGCCTTGCGCGCTAAATTAGCGATTTCGCGGTTTAAGTTTCTGACACCCGCTTCAAAAGTATATTTACGAATTAAAATTAAAATCGCTTCATCCGAAATAGAAAATTCTTTTGCCGACAAACCATTTTCTTTGCGTTGATTTTCAAGCAAATGTTTTTTGGCGATTTGTAATTTTTCATTTTCAGTATAGCCCGAAAGGCGGATAATTTCCATGCGATCGCGCAGTGGAATAGGAATGTTTGCAATATTATTGGCGGTGGCGATAAACATTACGCGCGATAAGTCATAATCAACTTCTAAATAGTGATCAGAGAAAAACGAATTTTGTTCTGGATCTAAAACTTCTAAAAGCGCTGCCGAAGGATCGCCGCGAAAGTCGTTAGACATTTTATCAATTTCATCAAGCAACATTAAAGGATTAATAGTTTTGGCTTTGCGCATTGATTGAATTATGCGTCCTGGCATTGCGCCAATGTAGGTTCGGCGATGACCACGAATTTCAGATTCATCGCGCACGCCGCCAAGTGAAACTTTAACATATTTACGATTTAAACTTTCAGCAATTGATTTTGCGAGCGAAGTTTTGCCGACTCCTGGCGCACCAACAAAACATAGAATTGGACCTTTCAAAGCTTTGGTTTTGATTTGCACAGCGATAAATTCCAAAATACGATCTTTAACTTTTGTCAGAGCGAAATGATGTTGATCAAGAATTTTATGAGCGCGTTCCAAATCTTTAATTGCCTTACTTTCTTTGCTCCAAGGTAGTGAAATAATCCAATCCAGATAATTTCTGACAACGCCGGATTCTGAAGAATAAGGATTCATCTTTTCTAATTTTGCCATTTCATTTTTACATTTAGCGGCAATTGCTTCAGGCAGTTTTAGTTTGGAAATTTTTTCTTTTAATTCGTTAACTTCGTTTTCTTCGTCATGTCCTAATTCTTTTTTGATATTTTTTAGCTGTTCATTTAAATAGAATTCTCTGTGGTTTTTAGCGATTTTTTCTTGAATTGATTTATTAATTCTTAGCTCAGCTTGAAAAATTTCCATTTCGGTTTTGAGCATTTCCAAAACTTTATAGAGTTTTTTTGCCAGATCATCTTCGCCTAAAATTTCTTGTTTGTCTTTAATCGATCCGGAAATATTAGCAGCGATCAAATAGGCAATTTCATAAGGTGAGCGTAGCTTGATGATTGAGTTTAAAATTTCTGGCGTGATTCTTTTACTAACTTCTGAATATTTGCTGAAGTTTTGCACGCAGCTTTTGATTAAGCCAAGCATCTCTTTATTATCGATGGCAAATTTTTGATTGATTAGAATTTCAACTTCGCAGGTAAAAAATTTATCTTCTGGTGCGATAGCGGCTGGAATATTTTTAATTTTAGCGCGAGCAATTCCTTGTAAAATAACTTTTAGTGTGCCGTCGGGTGTACGAATTGATTCAATAATATTGCATAATGTTCCAACCGGATAAATAGTTTTTTCATCAAAACCATCATTATCAGAATTGATCTGAGTTACGGCGAATATCGGCAAACCAAGGCGTTTAGCTTCCTCAACGCCTTTGATTGATTTTTCACGACCAACTAAAATTGTTGTAGTCATTTGAGGAAAGATTACAACATCGCGCAGTGGTAAAGCGCAAAAAATCTGTGGTTGAATTGATTGTTCGATCATGATTGAAATAATGAATTAAGAATAGGAATTTTGTCGATTTAATAACGAAAATAGAAATTACAATGACGATAGAGCTGGTTTTTTCAATATTATGTGGCTTTGGCACAACCATATTTTTTTATTTTTTTGCTAAATTTAAAACTCAAATTAAGCAAATGCAAAATGAAGTTAATGCCTTGCTTTTAGAGAAACAAAAATGCCAAGAAAAAATAAATTTCTTACAAGAAGAAAACGTTAAATTTGACAAAGAAAATCAGCTTTTAAAATATTCTGAGCAACAAATAAAAATTGAAAAAGAACAATGGCGCCAAGAAAAAGAAGTTGCACTTTCTCAACTTTCGGAAGAATTGATGCGCAAAAATAATGAACAGCAAAACCAACTAAGTCTAAATCAACAGGAAAATATCAAAAAAATTACCGAAAATCTCTTTAAGGATTTTGAAAAAATTATCACAAAAGTTAGTAATTTAGATAATGATGTAAAAAAATCTTTGGATGAAAATAGCTTAATTAAAAATGCTTTGTTAAATCCGGGATCAGCTGGCAGAACTGCAGAAATTACTTTGGAAAATATTTTAAAAAGCTCCGGCTTAAAAGAAAAAGCTGATTTAAATTCGGTTGGCGATTATATTCTACAATCGCATTTTGCTGGTTTTTCGCAAAGTGGCGAAGCTCAAGCCAAAAGACCTGATGTGATTTTATTTTTTCCTAATGATCAAATTGCGGTTATTGACAGCAAGTCTTCGCCGCATTTTTTAGAATTAGAAATTGCTTGCCAAAATAAAGATTATGAGCAAGAGAAAATAATTTTAAGCAAAATCAAAGATAGTTTTCGCAAGCATATTGAAAGCCTGTGCAAAAAAGATTACACCAATTTTTTGTTTGAAGAATTAAGCAGCAAAAATCGGGCAGATTATAAAATAATCACGGTGATGTTTTTGCAGACTGAAAAAATGTTGGAAATAATTCACAAGATTGACAATGACTTTTCGCGCAAAGCTTTAGAGCATGGAATTATTATTTTAACACCTGTCGGTTTAATTAATTTTTTGTCGCAAGCGCGTTTTGTAATTGATCGAGTGCGTCAGGAAAAAAATATTGAAGATTTAAAAATTCAAGTGCGCAAACTTTTAGAAAGTGTTGCGTTAATTTTTAAAGAATCAAACGAGTTGGGAAAGTCTTTAAACAAAGCTTTATTATCTTATTCAAAACTGGCTAAAAATCTTAATCGTGCTGTTTATCCGGCAATGAAAAATATTGAAGAGCTTGGCATTACCAGCAAAAAATTGATCAATTTTAAAACTCTGCAAGAATATGAAAATGCAGAAGAATTAAGCTTGGAAGAATTGAGCACAAAAATGGAAGAATAAATTTCGGCACTGTTGCGTAACCCTATCTTTTGCTGTAAATTTTGTTGTTGATTCATTTTTTCGCTCCTCATGGATGTCTATATCCACTCTAGTCGCCAAAAAATGAATCGCCTAAAAATTTTTTGCAAAAGCGGATTTGCGACAGTGCCATTTCGAATTAGTTTTTTAGTTTGGTATAATGCGCGTCAAATTAATTATTAAATTTTCAAATCAAGATTTTTATTAGCGTCAACATTTAGAACCAAACCAAAGCCAATCAACATTGAAGCGGTAATAGTTCCGCCATAAGAAATTAAAGGTAATGGCGCGCCAACAACCGGAATTAAACCCATTCCCATTCCCATATTTATAAACATATGGACAAAAAAGATGTTGATTACGCCCATAACTAATAATCTGCCATATTGATGACGAGTGTTGGTGGCAATTGAAATGCCAATTGCAATAATGGCGCAATAAACTGCAATAGTAAAAAAGCTGCCAATAAAACCCAATTCTTCAGAAAGCATAGTGAAGATAAAGTCGGTTTGTTTTTCTGGCAAAAAGTTAAGCTGACCTTGTGTGCCTTTTAAATATCCTTTTCCAAATAACCCGCCAGAACCAATAGCAATTTTAGACTGAATGATATTATAGCCGCTGCCAAGTGGATCATTATTTGGATCAAGAAAAGTTAAGATGCGCTGTTTCTGATAATCATAAAGTACGAAAATCCATAAAAGTGGAATAGCAATCAAGCCTGCAACACCAACGATAGCAAACTTCCAAATTTTTACGCCAGCAAGAAATAAAATTGAAATTCCAACTATCAGTAAAATTGTTGCCGTTCCTAAATCGGGTTGCCAGAAAATGAAAAAAGTTGGTACCAAAATTAATAAAATTGGTATGATGACATATTTTGTTTTGCCGATGTTTTCAGCTTCGATATTATAAAAGTAACGTGCCAATGCAAATACCGTACAAACTTTCATAATTTCAGACGGTTGAATTGTCAGCCAACCAATTCGAAACCATCTGGTAGCGCCCATGGCGTTGTGTCCCATTACGTCAACTATAATAATTAAGATTAAAGCTGTTAGATAAAAAAAATAAGAAAGTTGGAACCAGATTTTTATATCAGTTATTGCAATGAAAATCATTATAATAAAAAACAACGAAAAAAATCCCAATTGTTTTATCAACCATGGTTTGAAATTTCCGCCACCAGCGGAATACAACATTAAAAAACCTATGCTTGCCAAGACGATTATTAATGAAATTAACAACCAGTTAAGCTGTTCTAATTTTTGTGAAAGCGGAATTTTTTCACGATCAATTATTGTCATAAATTTTGATTTTCACCTTGAATGAGAATGGCGAGAACGCTTGATATAAGCGGAATTGCGGCAGATTAAAACAACTTGATATTATTATTCAAGTTAATTACTTTGCCAAAAATCTTGGTTTATAAAATGTTGAAATTCATCTTTTGCTGCAAGTTTATAATTTAGTTTATTTTGGTTATTTTAATATTTTTAATATCAAATTTTACCAAATTAATAAACAAGTTTTTGCAATTTATTATAATCGTTTAAGTCTTTAATTTCTAAGCATGGCGGAAATAGAAAAAGCAAATAAAAAAAATAAATTAAAAGTTAAAAGCTGGTATTCAAATCGTTATCAGATCGTGGTAGTTCAGCGTAATATACTTTTGCTTTTTACTTTAATTTCGATGCTTTCAGTTGCGGTGGCGGTAATTTTTGTAAAAAATATCATGTCATCAAAATCTCTTGAGCCTTACGTTATTGAAGTTGAAAGCAAAACCGGAGTTGCCACAGTTGTTAATCAACTAACCGCACAAAACTTGACCGGAGATCAAGCGGTGCGGCGCTATTTTATTAATGAATTTATTCGTGCTGCTAGTGGTTACGATCCAAGAACCTATAAAAATGATGTTGAAAAAGTAAGATTATTTTCATCGCCAAATGTTTATGGTGAATTTCGTAATCGTATAAATGCTAGAGAGCTTGGCACTGATTCCAAAATTGATGTAAGAATTAAATCGATACAATTTGCCGACGCTAATACTGCGCAAATTCGTCTCTTAACCAGCACTACAATCTCTGATAAAACAACAGCAAAAGATCAAGTAATCACTATGAACTTTTTCTTTGCTGATTTAAATTTGACTATGGAAGAAAGACTAATAAATCCACTTGGTTTCCAAGTTAGCAAATACGCAATTGCTGATGAAGTTTTTAGTTATTAATAAAATTCAGATACAATTTTTTAAAATGAATCTAATCAAGTTGCTAAAACTTTTTTTGCGCGCCTTCTTCTGCTGTGATTTGTCAAAATTATTATTGCTGTCTTTTTGTTTTTTTTCTTACTCAAATATTGTTTTAGCACAGCAATTAAATCCTATCACTACCGACTCAAGAATAAGAACTTTGGTTTATAATCCTAACGAAGTCTATGAGTTGAAGTTTTATTATGGTTATCAATCTTTTATTGAATTTGCTGAAGATGAAGAAATTGAAATGATTTCAATTGGCGAAGCTTTCGCCTGGCGCTTAACACCAACTGGAAAAAGATTATTCATTCGACCACTTGAAATTGCTGGTCACACGAACATGACAATCATCAGTAATAAAAGAACCTATCACTTTGATATTAGATCTGGCGAATATGACGGAAAAGCCGATGAAGAATTAGTTTATACTATCAGATTTTTCTATCCGCAAATTGGTCAACCTTTGCCAATTCCGCCATTATTAACTGTTCCAAATCCTGCGCCACCAAGAAAACCTTTGGAAAAGACAATCATCAAAACACCTTTTCCAGGTGCAAATGTTGCTAATGAATTACCAAATCTTGTTGCCAGAAATCCTGAAGTTGGAGAGTTTAATTTTGATTTTAGTTTAGCAGGAAAGTCAGATAGTATAGCTCCAGTAAAGGTTTATGATGATGGTACAGATACTTTTTTTCAATTTCCCAACGACAATGCTAATATACCAAAAATCAGCTTGGTTAATAATGAAGGCGTTGAACAGCCTTTGACTTACATAATTCGCGATAGTTTTGTTGTTGTGCCAAATGTTGGAAGACAATTTACTTTAAGAATGGGCGCTAATTTACTTTGTGTTTACAATAACAAGTTGATCAATCTTGCCAAAGGCAACTAATTCGATGCTCAAGTAAATAAAACTTCGTTAGAACTTAATAATTTTCAGATCGTAAGAATTAGCTGATCTTGATAAAATTCATATTTTTTTAATCGCTTAAGAAAACTTATTCCCAATAACGAAACTCCCATATTGCCGCTATTTACCGACGCCGATAAATTCTTAAATTTAATGCCGGAAATTTCTAACTCTTCCAAATTTATTGTTGCACCTAAAGAATTACCGTTGGCAGTTTGATAAATTTTATTAAAGGTCAGAGTTTTAACATCAGCACCAATTCTTTTGGCATCATTTAAGTTAATTACAATATCACTAGCGCCAGTATCTATCATAAATCGAACTTTGACGCCGTTGATTTTGCTGTTGAGATAAAAATGTCCATCTTGCGAAACATTAATAACTATTTCATTTTCTTGCTTTATTTTTGCTGTTGCCGGATTTATTTCGGCAATAATTCGATCTTTAAAATTTCTGAATTGATAACGATAGCTGTAAATAGCGATAAAAAATAACGAGATCAGCGACCAAATTGCTAAATATTGTAGAATTTTACCAAAGCTAATTTCTCTGCGCGTTAAAATTCCTAAAGTTAAAATTATTAGTAATAATGCTGAATAGCTGAAGTTTTGCCAATCGCTTGAGTTAAAATTGTTAAAATCCATTATTAAAATTCGTCACTGATAATTTTTAAAACTCGTAAATTTTCTTCTTCATTGCCGATTGTCATACGTAGGCAATTTTCTAAGCCGTAAGCCTGCATTTCGCGCAAAATAACGCCATTATTCAAAAATTTTTGATTAGCTTTTTTACAATTTTCCAAGCTACCAAAATCAAGTAAAATGAAGTTAGCAACTGAAGGATGAGCAATAATATTTTTATTTTGGACAAGTTTTTCAAAAAAAATCTTTAACCATTTACTATTGTGATTTTTTGATTTTATAAAAAATTCTTCATCTTGTAAGGCCGCAATTGCCCCAATTTGAGCTGGTCCACCAACATTAAAAGGTCCGCGTATTTTATTTAAAATTTCTGCAATTTCTAAAGAACTGTAACACCAACCAATACGCAAGCTTGCTAAGCCATAAATTTTTGAGAAAGTTCTGGTTACGACTACATTTTCATTTTGATTAACTAACTCGATGGCATTTGGATAATCGGGCAATTCGACAAATTCTTCATAAGCGTGATCTAAGACAATTAATATATTTTTTGGTGTGCCTTTGATTAATTTTTCTATTTCTGATTTGTTTAAATAAGAGCCTGTTGGATTATTTGGATTAGCAATAAAAATTATTTTGGTTTTTGGCGTAATCGCCGCTATTATTGATTCTATGTCAGCTTTTAAGTTTTTTTCTTTAACTTTGATTGCTTTGGCACCAACTCTTTTTGCCGAAATTGGATACATCAAAAAGCCATATTCGCTATAAATAATTTCATCATCAACTCCGGCAAAAGCTGAAGTTAGAAATGCTAAAATTTCATCCGAACCGGCGCCACAAACTATTCTTTCAGCGTCAATGTTATTTTTTTTTGCCAAAGCATTGCGTAAATTTGTGCAAGAACCATCGGCGTAGCGAACTATATCGTTTATATGATTTTTATAAGCTTCGATTGCTTTTGGGCTTGATCCCAAGGCGTTTTCATTTGACGATAATTTTATAGCAGATGATTCACCAATTTTAGCTTTTCCAGGTTTGTAACTCTCAATTTCATATAAATATTTATGAGCTTGTAATTTCATATTATTTTATTTTTTCTAACAATTGTTGAATTTTTTCTAATTCAGAAAATTTAATTAAAATTTTACCGCTATTTTTAAAAGAGTTGTAAGAAATTTTTGTTGTCATGCCTAATTTTTCTGAAAATTGATTTTCAAGTTCATTTAAATAATCGCTATTTATAAATCTTATTTTTGATTCAGTTCTAATTAAGACGGGAACATTTTTGGCTTTTTCAATTTTTTCATCACGTACTAAATCTTCAATATCTCTAACGCTAAGAGAATCACTAATAATTCGGTTAGCTAATTTTTCTGGGTTATTTGAATTTACAATTGCTCGAGCATGACCCATGGAAATTAATTTTTGATCAAGAAAATTTCTTACTGTTAAAGGTAAGTTTAAAAGTCGTAAAAGATTAGTTATATGACTGCGACTTTTACCAAGTTTTTTAGCAATTTGCTCTTGTGTATATGAAAATTCATTAATTAATTGTCGATAGCCTTCAGCTTCTTCAATTAAAGATAGATCAGTTCTTTGAACGTTCTCAATAATTGCCAATTCTAAAGCTTCGTGATTATTAATTTTTTTTATGATTGCCGGAATTTCTTTTAAGCCAGCAATTTTAGCTGCACGAAATCGACGTTCTCCAGCAATAATTTCATAGCTTTCATCTTCACCAGCTTTGCGTAAAATTATTGGTTGAATTAGACCATTTTCTTTAATTGAGCTGGCAAGTTCTTCTAATTCATTCTGATCAAAGTTTTTGCGCGGTTGATAAATGCCGGCGTTGATTTTTTCTAAAGTAACTAATTTTATTGCGTCTAAAGAATTGACTAATTCACTTCCCAGATCTTCGATCTTTTTTGACTTACTCTCGCCAAGCAATGCGGACAGGCCTTTTCCTAATTTTCTTTCTTGTTGAATTTGTAATTCTTTCATTTTGCGATTTAATTATTTTAATAAGATTTTTGCTAATAATTACTATGTTTCATGTGAAACTTTGTTTTCTTCGCGTTCCAAAATTTCTTTTGCCAACTTTATATAAGCAACTGATCCAGGACATTTGGCGTCATAAATTATTCCAGGAAGTCCATGCGAAGGCGCTTCTGATAAT
Source organism: Rickettsiales bacterium (assembly GCA_033763375.1). GTDB lineage: Bacteria > Pseudomonadota > Alphaproteobacteria > Rickettsiales > UBA1997 > UBA2645. Next base: position 9,195 of record JANRKR010000064.1, on the reverse strand, counting down.
TTTACATTGCGTGGAATTGAATTACTAAAAACCTTTTCTTTTAAAAAACTTCTTACATCAATTTCAACCTGTTCAGTTAATTTATTTCTGCGATCATGCATTGTTAAAATGATACCGCTAATTTTTAAGCTGTGATTTAAATTTTCTTTAACTAATTCCAAACTGGTTAGTAAGTGACTTAAACCTTCTAGTGCAAAAAACTCACACTGCATCGGAATTAATATTGAATCTGAAGCAGTTAAAGCGTTAACGGTAAGCATTCCTAAAGATGGCGGACAATCGATCAAAATATAATCATAATCACTGATAATTTCTTTCAGAATAAGGCGCAAAATATATTCTCTTTTGTTAATTGTTGCCAGTTCAATTTCACAAGCTGATAAATCGACGGTTGAAGTAACAATATTCAAATTAGGAATGCGCGTTGGCATTATAGCGCTTTTGATTGGATATTCGTTAATTAAAACTTCGTAAATAGTTTTTTGTCTTTGTGACGGAGTAATGCCAAATCCAGTACTAGCATTGCCTTGCGGATCTAAATCAATAAGTAAGATTTTCTTTTTAATTGCTGCGAAAGCAGTAGCTAAATTAACCGTGGTAGTGGTTTTTCCAACTCCACCTTTCTGATTAACTATTGAAAATACCTTGGCTCTTTTTTGTGATTTAGTCATAAATTATTATGAATTTATTTACTCCGATTTTTATCATGAGGCGAAATTAAAAAAACTTTTTCCACTGTCAAATAGTTTCACGTGAAACTTAAAATTATCTTTTTGATTTAAAAAATTTTCTTAAAATTTCTTTAGCTTCCTCTTCGCAAATTCCTGAATAAATCTCGGCTTTATGATAACAAGATGAGCTATGAAAAATTTTAATACCATTTTCAATAGCGCCAAATTTTTCATCTGAAGCGGCGTAATAAATTCGACGGATTCGTGCCAAAGAAATTGCAGCGGCGCACATAACACAAGGTTCTAAAGTTATATAAATATCGCAATTATCTAATCGTGACGAGTTTTTTATTAATGAAGCTTGGCGTAAAGCTAAAATTTCAGCGTGAGCAGTTGGATCTTTTAAATGTAAATTATTGTTATGCGAACGGGCGATAATTTTGTTGTTCTCAACAATAATTGCGCCAACTGGAACTTCATCTTTTTCAAAAGCAATTTTAGCTTGAGCAATAGCTTCTGCCATGAAGTTTTTTTTCATAATTTTTGCGCTCTTTTGAAAATGGCAAAGAAGTTTTCCGTGGTTTGATCAATAATTTTTTCCACTGTTAAATTTTTTAACTCAGCAATAAATTCAACAGTGTGACGTGTGAAAGCTGGCTGATTAATTTTGCCGCGATGAGGATTTGGTGCTAAATAAGGTGAATCAGTTTCAACTAAAAGCGAATCGAGTGGCAAATATTTAACAATTTCTTGCAAGTTGGTGGCGTTTTTAAAAGTTACAATTCCTGAAATTGAAATGTAAATTCCCAAATCTAAAGCTTTTTTTGCCAATTCTTTCGAACTAGAAAAACAGTGTAAAAGTGCTGGAAATTTTTTATTTTTTTGCTCAATTTCCAAAATATCCATCATATCTAAATCAGCGTCGCGACTATGAATTATAACTGGCAAATCAGTTTTTTGCGCAGCTTTAATATGTTCAATAAAACTGCTTTTTTGTAAATCAATCGATGATTTATCGTGATAATAATCTAAGCCAGTTTCACCAATTCCAATAATCTTCGAATTTTCTTGGCAAATTTTTATAATATAATCGTGATTTATTTTTGGTTGATCTGAAACGTTACAAGGATGAATACCGACGGAAGCATATATAAAATCATAATTTTTGGTGTAGTTTAAGATGTTTTCAATTTCAGTAATTTTAGTGCAAATTGTTTGCAAAATCTTCACATTATTTTGCAGCGAATTTTTAATAATTTCAGCAAGAGTAATTCCTTGTTTTTCAATCAAATCAAGATGGCAGTGCGTATCAACTATATAATTTAGCATTATTTCTTATTTGGGTTGAAGAGATATTGACGTTTTTTGTTCTGAAAATTTTAAATTTTGGCAAATTTTTATTGGTAATCAGCATCTTTTTTTGGATTTGAAAAGATTTGGTTTTGTAAATTTTTATTAAAAAATTTTCACGGCTAAAAATTGCAAGAGGTAGCATTTTTATAAGCCCCCTGAAATTTTCCCATTCATGTAATCTAGCTAAATTATCGGCGCCCATAATCCAAAAAAATTTATAATTAGGATATTTTTTTTGTAAGTTCTTGATTAATTTTTCGCTGCGAATTTCACTAAATTTTTTTAAATAAATCTTGGGATTATTTTTAATAATTTTCTGACATTTTTCGCAACGCTCTTGGTAAGTAGCGTAAATAGACTTTTCTTTGAATGGATTATAAGAGGTTGGAATCCACCAAATTTGGTTAAGGGCAAGTTTTTTAATTGCCAAGTTGCTAATATAAGTATGTCCTTGATGTGGAGGATTAAAGCTGCCACCAAATAAACCAACGCGCATTATCCTAAAAAAATTGCAATTAAAATTAAGCTGCCGATCAAAAAATTATTTTTAAAAACTTTTAAGCAATTTTCGCCATTGGCAAAATCACAATTTTTAATTTTATTTGCCAAAATCATAAAAGCGGCAAAGTTAATTAGAAAAAAATGCCAGTTAAGATTGTTTAAAAATCCAACATAAAACAATAAAGAAAACATTAATAAATTTAGTAAAAGCAAAATTTTTTTAGGATTCTTGCCAAATTTTATCGTGGTAGATTTTACGCCAATTTTTAAATCATCTTCAAAATCTTGATAAGCATAAATTGTGTCGTAAATCAGCGTCCAAATTATACCAGAGAAATATAAAATTATTATGTCAAAACTTACTTTTCCTGTAATAGCAAGGCTTGCCATTAAAATTCCAAAGTTAAAGACTATTCCTAAAAAAATTTGTGGATAATAAGTAATTCGCTTCATTAGCGGATAAATTATAACTAAACCTAAAATAAAAAATCCGGAAATAATTGTAACGCTATTGAATTGCAGCAAAATTACCAAAGCGATCAGCAATAAAAAAAACAATAAAATAAAAGCTTCTAAGCGATTAACTTTGCCCAAAGCTAGCGGACGATTTTTAGTGCGTGCAACATTTTGATCAAATTTTTGGTCAAAAATATCGTTAATAATACAGCCAGAAGAGCGCATTATTATTGATCCTAAGCCAAAAATAATAATCAGCGAAAAAATCTTTTCTAAAGTTAAATCAATTTTTTTTTCGATTAAAAAAATTGCAAAAAGACAAGGCAAAAATAATAGTCCAATACCAATTGGACGATTGATTCTGGTTAAATTTATATAATTGATAAAACGTTGATTCATAAATGTGGTTTTAAAATTCTGATTAATCCGTTAACGTGTTAGTCCGTTAAAATTTATCAAAGCGAATTTGCTACAGTGCCTTGATGAGTATTTTTTGCAAAAATATTTTGTTAGCAATAGCCAGCGTTTTGGTGTTTGATTTTTTTATCTTCAAATTTACTATGCGCCGCCTTTTTCAAAATTAGTAGTAATGTTCTTTAGAGTAAATTAATTCAACTTTTTCAAATGTATAAAAATCACAAATTATTGATTGCCAATCGTGGCGAGATTTCTTGTCGCATCATTAAAACTTGTCGCAAATTAGGCATTAGAACTGTGGCAGTTTATTCCGATGCTGATTCTAATTCGTTATTTGTTCAAATGGCTGATGAAGCTGTAAATATTGGCAGTTCGCCATCTTCACAAAGTTATTTAAATGTTGAAAAGATTTTAGCTGCAATCAAAAAAACCGGTGCAACTCTTGTTCATCCTGGCTACGGATTTTTATCAGAAAATCGTAATTTTGCTAAAGCACTTGAAAAAGATGGCGTTATTTTTGTTGGTCCTTCAGTCCACTCAATTGAAATGATGGGAGACAAAATTGAATCAAAAAAATTAGCAATTGCTGCCGGTGTTAGCACGGTTCCGGGTCATATGGGTGTTGTCAAAGATGATCAAGAAGCAACAATAATTGCAAAAAAAATTGGTTTTCCAGTTATGGTTAAAGCTTCTGCTGGCGGTGGTGGTAAAGGTATGAGAATTGTTTGGAAAAGTGATGAAATGAAAGAAGCATTTCTATCAGCTTCCAACGAAGCAAGAAATAGCTTCTCTGATGATCGCATTTTCATTGAAAAATTTATTGAAAATCCGCGTCACATTGAAATTCAGGTTATTGCTGACAAGCAAGGAAATATAGTTTGCTTAGGCGAGCGTGAATGCTCAATTCAGCGTAATAATCAAAAAGTTATTGAAGAAGCGCCAAGCTCTTTTATGGATGAAAAAACCCGCGCCAAAATGTATGAGCAATCAAAGGCTTTGGCTGCAAAAGTTGGATATTTTTCAGCTGGAACCATCGAATATATCATGGATAAGAATAAAGATTTTTACTTCTTGGAAATGAATACGCGCCTGCAAGTTGAGCATCCAGTTACCGAATTAATTACCGGTTTAGACATTGTTGAGTTGATGATAAAAATTGCTCTTGGTGAAAAACTTCCTTTTAAGCAAGAAGACATAAAATTAAATGGTTGGGCAATGGAATCGCGCATTTATGCTGAAGATCCGTCACGGGGATTTTTACCATCATCGGGTCGAATCAATCTTTATATTGAACCGGAAGAAAATGAAAATGTTCGCGTCGATTCCGGAGTTTATGAAGGTGGTGAAGTTAGTATGTTTTATGATGCGATGATTGCTAAGCTTTGTTCTTATGGTAAAAATCGTGATGAGGCAATTGATCATATGCGTCACGCTTTGGGTAGCTTTGCTATTGGCGGTGTTTCTCATAATATCAGTTTTCTTGAAACTATCATGCGCAATGAAAAATTCATTAGCGGCGATATTTCAACAAGCTTTATCAAAAATGAATTTCCCTCAGGCTTTTCTGGCAATGAACTTAATTTAGAATCGGAAGAAGTTTTAATCATAAGCGCCATGCATATTTTTTTACGCAACTATGAGCGCAACGGCAAAATTACTGGTCAGCTTTATCATCGTGAAAAACAAATTTCTGATCGTTGGGTAGTAATGCTTGATGAAAAATCTTATCTGACCACAATTATAGAACGTGCCGATAATTATATAAAAATTGAGTGCGATAAAAAAGAAATTGAGCTTGAAACTTCTTGGAATAATGGTGAAAAGCTTTTTCGTGGTCGCGTAAATGGTAAGGCAATTGGTGTAAAAATCAGAGAAAATAATATTACCGGAAGTTATCTACTGCAATATTCTGGTTCCGATGTTTTTGTCAGCGTAATGTCACCGCGCAATGCTGAGCTTTACAAATTCATGCCCAAAATTCAAAAAAATGCTAAACCAATAAATTTAACTTCGCCAATTACCGGTAAAATTATTCGCTTTAAAGCTGCAGAAGGCGACGAAGTAAAAGCTGGTCAAGAGCTTGTTGTTATTGAAGCCATGAAAATGGAAAATTCAATTCGTACTGATCATGATGTAAAAATTGGCAAAATCAAATTTAAAGAAGGCGAAGCAGTTGGAATTGGTCAAGTTGTGATTGAATTTGTAAGTTAATCTTCACTTATTGAGCGTTTTGTAAATGCAAATGCTGATTTTTTAATAGCGTTTTATTCGGCAGCGATTTTAACAATTTTAGCTGTGGCAAAAGTAGTAACTGCGCCAAGAAAAATATTTAATCCCAAAAGAATTCTAAGGCTGACATTAAAATCATTGCTTAAGCCGTTAAGCGCGATTAGTAGAATTGGAATAATTAAAGGCAGAGCGATTATAGCGACAAGTGGAGCCGAATTTCCCAGTATCGATAAGCTGCCACAAAAGCTACAAATAAAATTAATTATTAATGTTGCTAAAAAAATCATTACTACAAGATTGATTGTTAATTTTTGATTAAAGCCAATCAAAGCAGCAATTGGTATGATTGAAATTAGAATTGGTAAAGAACAAATCAGCCAATTGCTTAACATTTTTGCCAAAATAAAAATTTCAAAATTATCAATTGAGGTCAAGATTTGTTCAATTGTACCGTCATCAAAATCTTTTTTTAGAAATTCTGCTGCTGAAAAAATCAAACAAGAAATTATAGAAAACCAAATTACTGCAATTGAAAGAAAGTCTTTAGAAGCTTTATTATCAAGAACGGAAGTGATAAGAAAAAAAGTAGCAACCGAAATTATGAAGAATAAAAAATTAGCAAAAACTTTAGCAAATTGACGGAAATAAATTAACAATTCGTGACAAAAAATAATCCAAAAAATTTGCATCATTTATCTTCCGTAAATATCACTAAATCTGATTATATCGTCTTCGCCCAGATAATTTCCGGTTTGCACTTCAATTAGTTCAAGCGGAATTTGACCTTTATTTTCCAAGCGATGTTTTTTGCCAATTGGAATGTAGGTTGATTCATCTTCAGTCAGAATAAATTCTTTGCTGCCACAAGTTACATGCGCTGTGCCTTTAACTACAACCCAATGTTCGGCGCGATGATTATGCATTTGCAGCGATAAAGCTGATTTTGGTTTAACCGTAATTCTTTTAACTTTAAAGCGATCAGAAATATCAATAGTTTCAAAACTTCCCCAAGGACGCAAAACTTTAGTGTGAGAATCGCATTCTGCTCTTTTATTTTTTTTCAAAATCTCGAATAATTCTTTAACGTCTTGAGCGTTGTTTTTATTGGCAATTAAAATTACGTCTTTAAGGGCAACAATAATAAGATTTTCTATGCCAATTGTAGTCACCAAACTATTTTTGGAATTGATGTAACAATCTTTGGTTCTAAGTGTTACGACATCGCCAATCAAACTGTTACCATCTTTATCTTGAGCTGAAATTTCAGAAAGTGCTTGCCAATTTCCAACATCAGACCAGCCAACATTAATTGGCACAACTGCAACTTTGTCAGCTTTTTCCATTACCGCATAATCAACAGAAATACTAGGGCATTTTTCAAAATCTTCCGCAGATAATCTGACAAAATCTAAATCTTTAATGGCTTTATTATAAGCGCCACAACAATGAATAAAAATATTATTTTCAAGCTGACGCAAGATTTCTAAGTAAGAAGAAGCGCGAAACATGAAGATGCCACTATTCCAAAAATAACCACCTTGCTTAAGAAAGTTTTCTGCGACAGATTTCTCAGGTTTTTCGATAAATTTTTCTACAGTAAAAATTTCACCAAGAGTTGTTAATTTTTCGCCACTTTTTATGTAGCCAAATCCAGTTTCAGGACGATTTGCCACAATTCCAAAAGTAATCAAATAACCTTCTTTGGCTGCTTTGGTTGCGGCTTTGACATTTTTAATAAAATTTTCTTCATCTTTAATTATGTGATCTGACGGCATAACCAAAATCAGATCATCACTTTTATTTTCAACAGCATTTATCGCGGCAATAGTAATCGCCGGCGCAGTATTTTTAGCGATTGGCTCCAGAATAATTAACTTTGGCGTAACATCAATTTTTTGTAATTCTTCTGCGGCAATGAAGCGATGCTCGTTGTTACAAATAATTATTGGATTGTGAAAAATTTCTTCGTTTTTGGTGCGTAAAGCAGTTTTTTGAAATAGCGAGTTTTCGTCAACTAAATTAAGAAATTGTTTTGGATTAAGGCTGCGTGAAAGTGGCCAAAGTCTGGTTCCAGAACCGCCAGATAGAATAACCGGTGTAATTTTCATAAAGTTTTTAGAAATAAACTTATAGCGGCGAAGCCTGATAAATTTAGCTTGCGAACCGCCGAAAGATTTAATGAATTAATTCCACCCAGTGCGTAAAAACGTGACGCAGAGTAAAAATGACTTTTATTTTTGAAAGAAATTTTCGCTAAATTTTTTATTCCCAAAGCTTCTGTATTTAAATGACTTGTGGTTGGAAAAACTGGCGAAATTATAATCAAATCAGCTTTGATTTTTTGTGCTTTTAAAATTGTTTTAAAATTGTGACAAGAAAAACTAAAAATAAAATTTTTGTGAAACTTTTGTTTTTGTAAAAATTGTAGCGGCAATTTATCAAAATCAGAAAAATGTACACCATCAGCTTTAACTTTTTTAGCCAAAGCAATATCTTTTCCAATCAATATTTTTAAGCGTTTATCTTGATTAAGCGCTAAAACTTTTTTGATAAAATCTTCTCGATCTTTTTTATTTAAATCATATTCGCGAATAACAATTGCTGATTCTTTTGGTAGCGATTTTATGGTTTTATCTAAAGTAAAGTTTTTTTTTCGATCGGTAAAAAAAATACTAACCGGCAAATTTTTAACTAAATTTTTTTTACGGTTTTTTTGAATAAATTTATTAATTTCAAATAAAATTTTTTGATCCATGGAAAATATCGCGCGTAATTTTTTAGCAATTGAAACTAAGATAGATAAGGTTTGTCAGCTTTATAAAAAAGATAAATCAAAGATCAAATTAATTGCAGTTTCTAAAATGCAAAATGTTGATAAAATTCATCAAGCAATTGCTTGTGGCTGTAAAATTTTTGGTGAAAATTATGTTAAAGAAGCACAAGAAAAATGGCCAGAAATTCGCCAAAAATATCCTGAGATTGAATTACATTTTATTGGTCATTTGCAAAGCAACAAAGTTAAAGAAGCTTTAGAAATTTTTGATGTAATTCAAACGCTTGATAGCGAGAAATTGGCGTTACTTTTTAAAAAAGAAATTATTAAACAGCAAAAAAATCCGCAATTTTTTATTCAAGTAAATATTGGACAAGAGCAACAAAAAAGCGGCTTAGAGCCAAATGAGGTTAAAGATTTTGTTAATTTTGCGCGCCAAGATTGTGCTTTAAATATTGTGGGATTAATGACAATTCCACCAAATAATGAAAGCGCTGCGCCATATTTTGCTTTGTTAAATAAAATTGCTCAGGAAAACAATTTAAAAAATCTTTCAATGGGAATGAGCGCCGATTTTGAAGAAGCAATCGCGCTTGGATCTAATTACGTTAGAATTGGTAGCGCAATTTTTGGCGAAAGAAAATAAATGAAGTCTTAGAGCCTGTTTTCAAACCTAATTATTCTCATATTTAGTTCTATTTTTGCTCTTTTTTTCACGAAATTTTTTAAAATATTTTCCGATATTATAAAAAATTTCATAAAAAAATCGCTAAAAATATGCCAAAATCTGAAACT
>JANRKR010000063.1:0-6739 GCA_033763375.1 Rickettsiales bacterium | reverse complement strand
CAAAGGTAATGATCAAGTGCGTTTTGAGCTTTCTTACTACGCTAATAAACCCGACATTAAAATCATTGCGCCGTGGCGTGAATGGGACTTAAACTCGCGCACTAAACTGATTGATTACGCTGAGAAAAATCAAATTCCTGTTGCTAAAGACAAGCGCGGAGAAGCGCCATATTCGGTTGATGCTAATTTGCTTCATACTTCAAGTGAGGGAAAAGTTTTGGAAGATCCGTCTAAGCCGGCGCCAGAATATGTTTATCAACGCACCGTTTCACCAGAAGCCGCGCCAGACAAAGCGACATTAATTGAAATTGAATTTAAAAAAGGTGACGCAATTGCCATTAACGGCAAAAAAATGTCGCCGGCGACAATTTTAACTAAGCTTAATGAACTTGGCGGAGCCAACGGAATTGGGCGTTTAGACTTAGTTGAAAATCGTTTTGTCGGCATGAAATCGCGCGGCGTTTACGAAACTCCCGGAGGAACAATTTTACTTGCCGCACATCGCGCCATTGAATCAATCACTTTAGACCGCGAAGCCGCGCATTTAAAAGATGAATTAATGCCAAAATATGCCAGCTTGATTTACAACGGCTTTTGGTTTTCACCAGAGCGCGAGATGCTGCAGGCTTTAATCGACAAATCACAGGAAAATGTTGAAGGTGTTGTAACGATGAAACTCTACAAAGGCAGCGCCTCAACTGTGGCGCGCAAATCTGCAAAAAGTCTTTATTCCGAAGCTCATGTAACTTTTGAAGAAGATTCGGTTTATGATCAAAAAGACGCCGCCGGATTTATCAAATTAAACGCCTTGCGCCTTAGAATTGGCGCGCGAGCAAATAAGAAGTAAAAATTGAGTTAGAAGATTAAAACCTTGTTCAGCGGTTAATTATTTTTAATCAAAATATTTAAAAAATTTATGAAATCATCTTCATTAAAAACTAATCTATCAGAAATTATAAGAAACCATGAAGCCGAAAGTAACATCATAACTTTTGTATCAGAAGGCGCTACTCATGCTGTTAATTTTAATGAAGAGCCACATCGAAAATTAGCGGCACTCAATGTTTCGCAATGCCATATTTTAGAAATTACTAATCGTGATCAACAAAGAAAAAGAACGGTTATGTCATTATCGCATTTCATGATTCCTCACTTAATTTACGAAAGAAATATTGATGCTAGTATCGGAACCGTGATTAGTAATTTTATATTACAAGGTGGAGATATTAATAATGCTGAATTTAGAATTTATGGCGGAGTGCAGAGAGAAAATAATGTTTGGAGAGAAAATTTAAAAAATTCGATTAACAAAATTTTGCGCAATCAATATGATATTGAATCAGTAGTAATTGAGGAACCACGTGGTCACGAAGTAAATAAAAGAACTCCCAGTCTTTTTAATGATACTGGAGAGTCAATAGATTATTTATTTGCTTCAGATAGCGTAACTTTCAGGAAAGTTACATTGTCGAGTATAGATGAAAATGACGAGTCTCTAGATGAAGTTTCTAAAAACTTAAAAGATGATAAAGGTAAGTTTGATAAAGGTAAAGTTAAGAAACACCAAGATTTTTTAGATAATGAATTTAAAAAAGTTAGCTTTTCTCTGAAAAAACAAATTCGTAAAGTAGAAGATGATTTACATAAAGGATTGCAAACTCTTGAATCAATTTATGAAAGACTAAAGGTAGAGAATGATCAAAATAAAATAACTGAACTTTATAAAATTGTCGAATCTCAAATTCTGACAATGTCTCTTAAAGTTTGTGATAAAACAGGTTTGCTGAATGAGAGTATTCAAATCACTGAAGTAAAGCAATTAAATCCAAAACAACATTCAATTTGATTAAAAAAACCAAAATTGCCATTTTAATTTCAGGGCGTGGATCAAATATGCAAGCGCTTGTAGAGGCTTGCGAGAAATCTGATTTTCCAGCGCAAGTAGTTTTGGTTTTATCAAATAAAATTGATGCTTTGGGTTTGAAATTTGCTGAAAAGAAAAAAATCAAAACTGCTTTTGTTGATCACAAAAAATTTTTTTCGCGCGAGGAATTTGACAAAAAAGTTAGCGAGAAAATTGAAAAATCAGGTGCAGAAATTATTTGTCTTGCTGGCTTTATGCGCCTACTTTCGCCGTGGTTTGTTGAGAGGTGGTTTGATCGTTTGATTAATATTCATCCGTCACTTTTACCTGAATTTAAGGGCGCTGATGCGGTTGGTGATGCCATAAAAGCCGGCGCAAGAAAAACTGGTGCAACCGTACATTTTGTACGCGAAGAAATGGACTCAGGTCCAATTATTTTGCAAGCCGAAGTTGAAATTACCTCACAAGATAATAAAGAAACTCTTGCAGCAAAAATTCTAAAAGAAGAACATAAAATTTATCCGCAAGCGCTTAAAATTATTTGTCAAAAATTGTAAAATTAAGAAATGAAAATTTTGCCATTGGTAATTGCTCCAGATCCACTTTTAAAAAAAATTTCCAAGCCGGTTGAAAAAATTGATGATGAATTACGTCAATTTATGCGCGACATGGTAAATACGATGTATGCACAACAAGGAATAGGTCTTGCGGCGGTGCAAGTTGGACAATTAAAAAGAGTTTTGGTGATTGATGTTGATTATGAAATTGACGATCACCAACATCACAATCATGATTCTTGCTTAGGAATTCATGTTAAAAATACCAATCCAAGATTTTTTATTAATCCAGAAATTATCGAGTTTTCAAAAGAATCTTCTTCTTACAATGAAGGTTGCTTATCTTTTCCTGAAGCCAGATCAGAAGTTGTTCGTCCGCAAATTGTAAAAGTAAAATATCTTGATGAATTTGCCAAAGAACATATTGAAGAAATGTCAGGAATTCTTGCTACTTGTATTCAACATGAAATTGATCACTTGAACGGTATTACTTTTGTTGATCACATTTCGAAATTAAAACGCGAAATGATTTTGAAAAAAATGCAAAAATTTAAAAGAAAATGAATCGCTATCGTTTCAAAGCAGTAGACAGAGAAGGTCGCTACATAAATGGCAAAATGTCGGCTGAAAATAATTTAGATTTGGCAAATATTTTACGATCTTCTGGTCAGGAACTGATCTCTTTTAAAGTAGAAAAAGCAAACTCTTTTAGTTTATTTGGCAAAATTAGAACAAGAGATTTGATCGTTGCTTTCTTACAGCTTGAACAACTTGACCGCGCTGGCGTTACAATTCTGGAATCAATTCAAGATCTTAAAGACACTTCCGATTCACAAAAAGTTAAAATTTTAATGTCTGAAATTTATGACTCGATTAAAAATGGCAGTTTATTTTCAGAAAGTTTAGCGAAACATCCGGAAGTTTTTAGTCCGGTTTATATAGGTTTAATCAAAGCCGGCGAAAAAACCGGTAATCTTTCCGATGCCTTTGCCAGCATTTCTGAAGATTTGAAATGGAATAGTGAAATTAAAAGAAAAACCAGAAAAGCCACAGTTGGTCCAACTTTTGGTATTTTTGTAATGTTGATTGTTCTTGGCGTTATGACCACGGTTGTAATTCCGCAAGTTACTGGTTTTTTGTTATTACAAAATATTCCTTTGCCTTTGATAACTACTTCTTTGATTGCTTTTTCTAACTTTATGAAAAGTTACTGGTTTGTTATAATTTTTTCAGGACCAATAATCTGGGCGGTTCTTAAGATTCTAGCTAAAATATCTCCAGACATTGGCATTAAAATTGATCACTACAAACTTAAACTTCCAATCATTGGTCCAATTCTAAATAAAATTGACTCAGCAAAATTTTGTCAGTTTTTCTCGATAACTTTTAAAAGCGGCATGGGCGTGATCGAATGTTTGGACGCTGCCGGAGCTGTTATAAAAAATAAAGCCATGCGTATGGCGATTGTCAGAGTTAAACAAAAAGTTTTGGATGGTCAGTCTTTGGCAAAATCAGTATCTTCGGTGCAATATTTTCCAAATCTGGTGATCAGAATGTTAAAAATTGGTGAAGAAAGCGGTAACATGGAAAGCGCTTTATCAAACATTAAATTTTTTTATGACCGAGAAATTAACGATGCTATTGAAAGATTGGTAGCAATGATCCAGCCAAGCTTAACTATTATTATGGGTGGTATGATTGGCTGGATTACGATTGCGGTATTTGGTCCAATTTATGCCACATTTTCCAAAATTCAGTAATGCTTGATAGTAAAATTTATTTTATTGCTGGAGTTGGAACCAACATCGGAAAAACTTTTTTAGTGGAAAAACTTTGTCGCAATTTATCTCAATCAACAGCGATAAAACCAATAGCCAGCGGTTTTAATGATGATGATAAAAATAGTGATACAGCAAAAATTTTAACAGCTTTAAACTTAGAAATTTCTAAAAAAAACCTTGATGACATTTCGCCTTGGCGCTTTGAAGAAGCGGTTTCGCCACATTTTGCTGCTAAAAATTCTGCCACAAAAATTGATTTTACCGAGGTAAAAAACTTTTGTTTGCAAAAAATTTCTCAAGCTCAAAAAAGTAAAAAATTTCTTTTTATTGAAGCTGCCGGCGGAATAATGACGCCAATTAATGAAGAGAAAACCTTTCTTGACTTAGTTGCAGAATTAAAAATTCCAATTTTGTTGGTTACGGCAAACTATTTAGGCGCAATTAGTCATACGCTTTGTGCTGCTGAAATATTAAAATCAAGAAAACTAACTATAGAAAAAATAATTGTTAATAAAGAGCTACCAACCTTAGAAAATCAACGATACTGCATTATAGAGACTATAAAAAATTTCAGCTCAATTACAACAATTTCTTTGTCAGAATTTTCTACAAAACTTTCTTGATTACAAAGCAAAACTCGATTGATTATCAAATCTTCACAAAACTAAAAACATAATTAATTAAAAAATGACAAACATTATAAATTTTGGCGAAGCACAAAAAACTAACGAAATTACGCCAGTTGAAAAGCTCTCAATTCAAAAAGAAAAAAATCGCCAAGAATGGGCAAAAAAAGCTGAAATATTATGCGAAGCTTTGCCTTATATGACTAAATTTGCTGGCGAAACTTTAGTCATAAAATTTGGCGGCAGCGCAATGGGAGCAGACAATAACTTAAAAAATTTTGCTAAAAATATCGTCTTATTAAAGCAAATTGGCATCAATCCAATTGTGGTTCATGGTGGCGGTCCGCAAATTGGACAAATGCTAAATAAATTAAATATTAAATCTTCTTTCGTTGATGGCTTGCGGATTACTGACGCTGATACGGTGGATGTGGTGGAAATGGTTTTAGCTGGCTCCATCAATAAAATGATCGTTAAAGAAATTAACAGCGCTGGTGGCAAAGCCATTGGCATTTGCGGTAAAGACGGTAATTTAATTCGTGCCAAAAGAATTACTCGCACCAAAAAAGATCCTGATTCTAATATTGAAAAAATTCTAAATTTAGGTTTTGTCGGCGAGCCTTATAAAATTGATCCGGAAATTTTAAATCTTTTTGAAGATTCTGATATCATTCCGGTTATTGCGCCAATTGGCGTTGGTGATAATGGCGAAACTTTCAATATTAATGCTGATACCGCAGCTGGCGCAATTGCGGTTTCGGTGCAAGCTGCTAAGTTAGTAATTTTATCCGATATTGATGGCGTGATGTTGCCAAATGGCGAGTTGGTCAGTCATTTAAATACCGCCACCGCCAGACAAATGATTAATGACGGAATAATTACTGGCGGTATGATTCCAAAAATTGAAACTTGTCTAGCGGCGGTTGAAGCTGGGGTTGATTTTGCTCATATCTTGAATGGTGCGGTTGATAATATTTTACTGATGGAAATTTTCACTGAAAGTGGTGCTGGGACGATGATATTATAGTAAAAATTGCTGAAGCAATTTTTAGATCTAAGCAGCATTTTTAAGTTTGAAGTAAATTCAAACTTAAAAACAAATTTTCTATAAACTTATAATAAGTTTTAAAAAGCTTTGATAATAGTTTTTTTAAATATTTTACTGATGGAAATTTTCACTGAAAGTGGCGCGGGGACGATGATTTTATAGTAAAAATTTTTGGCAAAATTTTTAGTTCTAAGATGTGTTAAAAATTTGAGGGCGGCCTCAAATTTTTAACTAAATATTTTTTATAGTAGTTTGAGTAGAAGATGAAAGGCTTCGCAAAGTAAAATTCCGACAAATAACCATTTAAAATTTTTTCTCTTCTTTTTTGATCTTGCCCATTTGATCAAGAAAAATGGATCTTGGTGAAAATCTAAATAAGCTTTTTCGGCGATAGAATTATCAGCAATTTTGCTGAGTTTTTTTAATTTAAAATTGGAAAAATCCTCAAATTCAAAACCAGTTAAATCAAGGTTTGAAACCGTGTGC
The DNA here is from genome assembly GCA_033763375.1 of Rickettsiales bacterium. Classification (GTDB taxonomy): domain Bacteria; phylum Pseudomonadota; class Alphaproteobacteria; order Rickettsiales; family UBA1997; genus UBA2645. Next base: position 377 of record JANRKR010000063.1, on the reverse strand, counting down.
GTGCCGCTTGCGTCAAAGCCAATATTTTTAGTAAGCGGTTTTAAACTATGAACTGTATAAGCATTATTTTTAAACATCGCATAAGACATTTGAATATCCCAAGCATTGATGCGACCTTGCTTCTGCAGGCGTAGCATATCAGCCATGTTGCTGCCAGCGCGATTAAAAGCTTTTATTTGTTTTTTATTTTTGATAAATTGGTCGTAATCTTTTACTTCAAAATCAATCTGTTGCCATCTGTCGCGCCAAGTGCCCCAGCCCCAAGAAGAGTTTTTACCGCGCACGAAAAAAATATCTTCCTGATAATTTTTAGGAAAAGTTAGTAAATTTTTTGGATAATTAAAACCGCTAACACACCAGATATTTTTTTCATTTTC
>JANRKR010000062.1:0-3456 GCA_033763375.1 Rickettsiales bacterium | reverse complement strand
AGAACAGTTTTCAACATTCACAATTGGAAGAGATTATTAAATAAAAAAATTAGTTAAAGGGTTTTTGTTCTAATTTAGGATTAAATTGACCACGTCTTAATCTTGTTAGTCATTCTTACTCTTGTAACTTCGTCGTATTCTTGTCACCCCGTCTTCATTACGGGGTCCATTTACTCTTGTATTAATATATGATTAGAACCGAGAACCCATTAACGGATTAATCAGAAAATTTTATTAATTGACCAATTGATTCTAAATTTTTCTCTCACTAAAAAGCAGCAAAATTTTAGGCGATTATCTCAAGAAGCACAATCAGACCCCGTCATGAAGACGGGGTGACAATCTTGGTTAATATCTAGCCACACTGTCACCTTATTCTTCTTGACGGGGTTTTGAAAAAATTGTGAATCAAGGGACAATCACCAAATTTTACCAAAAAGTATAAACTTCATAATTATTTTCTAAATGAATCTGCCAATTCTATCAATTGTCACCTTTTTGCCGATTTTTGCTGCTGCTTTTTTGCTATTTTTTAAATTTAACAATCAACGTTATTACTACATTTACGGCATTATAATTGCCTTGATCAATCTGCTTTTTATTGGCTTTTTACTTTTTACTTTCGACAAAAATAACAGCAATTTTCAATTTTGTGAAATTGCCCAAATCTTCAGCACTTACAACATCAAATATGCAATTGGAATTGACGGAATTTCCCTATTGATGATTGCTCTTACCGCTTTGCTGATTCCAATTTGTTTAACTGTCAGCATTCATTCAATTGACAAAAGAGTTAAAGAATATGTTGTGGCGTTTTTATTGATTGAAGGTTTGGTTATTGGCTCTTTTTGTGCAGTTGATTTGTTGCTGTTTTATATTTTTTTCGAAGCGATGTTAATTCCAATGTTTCTTTTGATTGGCGTTTGGGGCGGCACAAATCGTATTTACGCTTCTTACAAATTTTTTCTTTATACGCTTTTTGGCTCGGTAATTTTTTTAATCGCAATCATTTACATTTATCTTTTTACCAACACCACCGACATCGTGCTTTTAAATAAAGGCTTGCCAACTTTTCCTTTATATTTGCAAAAATGGTTTTGGCTGGCTTTTTTTATTTCTTTTGCCATAAAAATTCCGATGTTTCCTTTTCATACTTGGCTTCCTGATGCTCACGTTCAAGCGCCAACCGCTGGTTCAATTATCCTTGCCGGAATTTTAATTAAACTTGGCGCTTACGCGATGTTGCGTTTTTCTTTGCCGTTTTTCCCGCAAGCCTCAACATATTTTGCGCCATTTATTTTTACTTTAAGTGTCATTGCTATTATTTACGCGTCTTTGGTGGCGTTGATGCAAGAAGATATGAAAAAAATGATTGCTTATTCTTCGGTGGCTCACATGGGTTTTGTAACGATGGGAATTTTTAGTTTTACTCATCAAGGAATTGACGGCGCAATTATGCAAATGATCAGCCACGGTTTAGTTTCAGCAGCTCTTTTTTTATGCGTTGGCGTTATTTATGATCGCTTACATACCAAACAAATTACCGATTTGGGCGGCATCAGCAACGTTATGCCAAACTTTGCTTTACTGGCGATGATTTTTACCATGGCTTCAGTTGGACTTCCTGGAACTAGCGGTTTTGTTGGTGAATTTTTAACCATTATCGGAACTTTCAAAGTAAGCAAAATTACCGCAATTCTTGCAGCTTTTGGCGTAATTTTAGGCGCTTGTTATATGCTTTGGCTTTATAAACGCGTTTGGTTTAGCGAAATTACCAATGTTAAAATTTCCGATCTAAAAGATTTAAATTGCGGCGAATTAATCTCGCTTAGCGTTATGGCAATTTTTGTAATATTATTTGGAATCTTGCCCAATTTGGTTTTAAGCTATTTTAAATTGCCGGTTGATCAGCTGGTAAATTTGGTAAAATAATTTTATAAAAAATGAATCTTATAGCAGTTCTTCCAGAAATTTCTCTATTCTTTGGCGCCATATTTATCTTGATGAGCGACGTTTTTTTGGCAAAAAAAATCAGCAACTTCTTTTGCATTTCTCATCTTTTAGCTTTGGTCTTTTGCGCTTTTGCACTTTTGGCAATCATTAACAATTTCAATCACTTGGAAATCAGTTTTAATCAAATGCTGATCAACAACAGCTTCACAATATTTGCCAAAGCCATTACCGTAACTTTACTTACGATTGTAATTTTATTCTCACTTAACTTTTTATTTTTTGTCCAAAAAATCAGCGCCGAGATTTTGGCTTTAATGATGATTTCAGCAGTTGGCGCTATGGTTTTAATTTCCGCTAATGATTTTCTTACTTTTTATCTGGCGCTAGAACTTCAAGGTTTGGCGCTTTATCTTCTTGCTGCTTTGAACAAAAAATCTGCTAAATCTTCTGAAGCCGGCATGAAATATTTTGTCTTGGGATCATTGGCTTCCGGCATTTTGCTTTTTGGTATTTCGATGATTTATGGATTTTCCGGCACTATCAATTTCAGCGCCTTGTCCGAGCTTTATTCTTCCGCACAAAATTCTGCAAATGAAGTACCAATCGCGGTAATGTTTGGCTTTATTTTGGTTATTATCGCCATGTTTTTTAAAATTGCTGCCGCGCCTTTTCATATGTGGTCGCCCGATGTTTATGAAGGCTCACCAACAATTGTCACTACTTTCTTTGCTACCGTCGCTAAATTCGCCGCATCTATAGTTTTAATCCGCTTGATTTCAACGCTGACTTTGGGGTGGATTGGTATGAATAAAATTTTAGTTTTGGTTGCTTTAACCTCAATTGTGGTGGGCAGTTTTGGCGCAATTGCTCAAAAAAATATTAAACGACTTTTGGCTTACAGCTCAATTAGTCATATTGGTTTTGTTATTTTAGGCTTAGCAGCGTTTAACAAAGAAGCAGTTATCGCCAGCGTTTTTTATATGGTAATTTACGCGGTTTTGGCTTTGGGCAGTTTTGGCTTTTTAAATTTAATTCGCAGCACTGACGAGCAAAAAGCCGGATGCGAAGATGATTTGGAAAATGATAAAATCTTTAATATTTCAAGCTTGTCTGGTCTTGCTAAAACCAATCCTTTTATGGCATTTTCGCTTGCCGCTCTTATGTTTTCAACCGCAGGAATTCCGCCTTTTGCCGGCTTTTTTTCTAAATTTTATATAATCATGGCAGCGTTGCGCAGCGGTTTCATGATTCCAGCAATTATCGCCATTTTAGTCAGCGTTATTAGCGCTTATTATTATTTACGCATCGTGAAAATAATGTATTTTGACGAGGCAAAAGAATCTTCAATCAAGCTCGACAACATCGCCAATATAAAAATTATCGTCTTTTTTTGCGCGATTATAAATTTGATTTTCATTGTTTTCATCGATCAGCTTTTGCTGATAATTAATAATTTTGTTGGTTAATTTTGATGAAAATCCTTCGCTCTTTTAAAAAAGATAT
>JANRKR010000061.1:0-10844 GCA_033763375.1 Rickettsiales bacterium | reverse complement strand
GCTTTTAGAATCTGACTCTTTTATACTTGTATCTGGAACTTCTTGCTTTGATTCTTCTTCTCTTTCAATAATTTCATAATCGTCATAATTATTTATCTGATCTATAGTAAAGTAATTATCATCAATATTTAAATTTAATTCTCCAACTTTTTGAAATGCTTCTGAAAGTTGTTCTGGCGGCAATTCAGATAATATTTTAATCAATTCATTATCTTCTTCCTTATCTTCTTCATCATTTTTAGAGTTATCCAAAAAATCATCGCGACTTTTTCCCAAATATAAAATTTCACAATCTTTTTTTAGCAATATATCATTAAGCATTTTACGAATTGCATAATCATCAATTTGACCTTCAAAATATGAATATCTAATAGAAGTAGGCGGCTCTTGTGGATTTAATTTATAAGTAAGTTCAAATTTATTTTCTTTAAATATATTTATTAATATTTTTGAAAGTTTTTTTGCATCTTCATTCATATTACCACTTTGATCGGTATTGTTTTTAATTAATTTTAATGTGAATTTAATTTTTTCTTCAGGAGTTATATTTATTTTAGTCATTTGAATTATAGATTTGTTAAAAGAAAATTATCGACAACTTCAAAAGCTTTAGCCTCGATAATATCGCCAGAATTTAGTTTTTTTTCTTCACCCAAAATTTTTACATCTAAAAAATTTTCAGTTTTTCCTTTGCCGTTTTTTTCGACTAAAACTTTTAATTCTTTACCAATTTGGGTTGGTAAAAATTTTTTTAATTCCACTTCTCCAGCTTCACGCAAAATTTTGGCGCGCTGTTTTATAATTTTACCATTAACTTGCGGCATCTTGGCTGCTGGCGTTCCGTCGCGTTTTGAATAAGGAAAAATGTGAGTAAAAACAATTCCCGCTTCCTTAATTAAATTAAGCGAATTTAAAAACATTTCTTCAGTTTCGGTAGGAAATCCCGCAATAATGTCACAACCAAAAGTGATTTCTGGCCTTATTTGGCGAGCTTTGGCACAGAATTCTAAAACTTGCTTACGATTATGACGGCGCTTCATACGTTTTAAAATTATGTCATCGCCCGATTGGACGCTCAAGTGAAAATAAGGCATGAAACGCGGTTCATTTTTTAGAATTTCAAAAAATCCTTCATCAATTTCTGCAACATCAATTGACGACAAACGCAAGCGCGGCAACTCTGGAACCAACTTTAACAAACGCTTAATCATTTGCGATAAAGTAATTGGCGCGGCTAAATCTTTGCCATAATCAGAAATATCAACGCCAGTAAAAACTATTTCTTTATGACCCAGCGCCACCATTTTTTTTACCTGCGCCACAATTTCACCAAACGCCACCGAGCGAGAATTGCCGCGGCCGAAAGGAATTATGCAAAAAGTACAACGATGATTACAACCATTTTGAATTTCTAAAAAAGCGCGAGTTTGATTTTCAAAATAAGAAACTAGTTGTGGCGCAGTATCACGCACCGACATAATGTCGTTGACCTTGATTTTAGAGGTTTCGAAAGGATTTAAAAAAACTTCACTGGATTTTTTATTGGCGAAAAAAATTTGGTCTTTGTGGACAATGTCAGAATCAGAATTAGTTATTTTTTCTTCAATTATGACACTAGAAAAATTTTCTAAGTAACTCTCAGGACGCGACTTCTCCACATTACCAAGCACCAAATCCACTTCCGCCATTTTAGCATATTTCTCTGGATCAATCTGTGCCGCGCAACCTGTAACCACAATTTTAGCTTGCGGATTTTGCTTACGCGCTTTGCGAATTGCAAAACGTAAATCTTTCTCCGCCTCAGAAGTGACGGCGCAAGAATTAAAAACGATTAGATTTTTTTGTTGAGTTTCTTTTAAAGCTAGCTTGATCGCTTCGCTTTCATAAATATTCAGACGACAACCAAAGGTTATAACTTGATTTTCTGACACATTATCCATTTCTGCGGCTGTCATTTTCTAAGATTACATGGCTGATAATTTTTTCGACGCCACTAATTTTAGTAATTACTGCAATAACTTTGGCAAGCTCGGCATTATCGCGCGCAACTCCAATCAAATAAACATGACCATCAACAGTTGTAACCTTGTAATTAAAGGTTGAAACCTTTCTGGTAAAAAGCAATTTTGTCTCAATTTTACTGGTGATAAAATAATCATAAGCTGCTGAAGAAAAACTTCTGAAATGCATTTTTTCATCTGGACGTAATTGAATTTCATCAATTACCTCTTTTACGTTGGAAGCGTTCCAAGCTAATTTAACTGCTAATTTTGCTTTTTGAGAATCACGAGCAATTCCGGTTAACAAGACTCTTCCTTCGTTAACCGTGGCATTGATTGAATTGCCGAAGTTTTTCAAACCATTTTGTACAAAGTCAGATTGCAACGTAGTAAAAATCTGCACATCATATCTGGTATTATTTAAAGTCTTTTCACGGCTTACTAGAGCAGCTGCGCCGACTGATCCAACCACAACAGTTTCAACGCATGAAGTTATAAAAGTTAAAAACAATATTGCTGATAAAACTAAAAAGTTTCTGGAAATTTTCATATTAAAAAAATCTGTTAAGACTTGTAAATAAAGGAAGGAACGCTCATCTAAAATTTTTCTCAAAGTAAGTTTTTTATTTCAACATTGCAAATTATTTTTTGCTTCATAGATTGCGCCGCCTTTGTTAAAGATATTTAGAACATTTTTAAATTGAGAGTGCGGGCGTAGCTCAGCGGTAGAGTGCAACCTTGCCAAGGTTGATGTCGAGGGTTCGATCCCCTTCGCCCGCTCCATTATTTCGGATATTCTATAAGCTCAAACCATCTTTTTTCAGCAACTTCCAGCTCTTTTTGATATTTGCTGATTTCCATGGCAATCAAGGTCAAATTAGCGTGATTACGATCTTCGGTTTGGCTTAATTCTTCGCTTAATTTATAAATTTTTTCTTCCAGCTTTTCAATTTTTGCCGGCAATTTTTCTAGTTCAAACTTTTCCTTATTAGAAAATTTTGGCACAGAATTTTTATTTCTAACATCTTGATTACTTTGATTATGGTTTTGACCATAATTTTTTTGAGCGCTTTTGATTAAATGATCTTGAGCAATTGAAGAATTTGAATTTTGTTTTTCTAAATAATTTAAATAATCAGAATAACCACCAATATGATTAGTAATAACGCCGCTTCCTTCAAAAGCTAAAATGCTGGTAGCGACATTATCTAAAAAATCACGATCGTGCGAAACCACAATCAGCGTGCCTTCATACTTAATTAAATAATCTTGCAACATATCTAAACTATCCATATCCAAATCATTGGTTGGTTCATCTAAAATCATAAAATTTCCCGGATTAGCCAAAGTTTTTGCTAATAATAGACGATTTTGTTGACCGCCGGAAAGTGTTCCTGCTAAAGCTTCGCGATCATTTGGGTCAAAAAGAAAATTTTTTAAATAGCCACAAATATGCATGGTTTTTCCGTCCGCTAAATTAACATAATCGCCGCCATTTTCGCATAAAATTTCTTGAATAGTTGAAGTTGGTTTTATTTTGCTGCGACCTTGATCGAAATAAGAAATTGCCAAATCGCGCGCTGGTTTAACCGTTCCGGAATCGGGCGCAACTTCACCAATCATCATTTTCAATAAAGTTGATTTGCCAAAACCATTTTTGCCAATAATACCAATTTTTTCACCGCGTAAAATTTTAAGCGAGAATTTTTCGATTAAATTTTTTCCATCAAAATTTTTACTAACATTATTAAAGCTTAAAATAACTTGCGGCGCGTCTTCTTCAATTTTTTGTGATTTAATATTGATATAACTTTGATTGGCGCGAACTAATTTTTTTTGTGCTTCTAATTTAGCTCGCAATTCAAGCAAATAATGCAGGCGACCAATATTTCTTTTTCTTCTGGCGGTAACGCCGGTTTGCAACCAACCACTTTCAAGTTTTACTTTTTTTTGTAAATTTTCTAGTTCGCGCTGTTCATGATCGATAATATTTTGCGACCATTCATCAAAATTTTTATAACCTTCATGATTGATTTGCAGTTTATTGGCGCGCAACCAGAACACTTTATTTGAAACTTTTTCTAAGAATTTGCGATCGTGAGAAATTACCAAAAGTGCGCCTTGGTAATTTTGTAAATAATTTTCCAGCCACTGAATTATTGATAAATCCAGATGATTAGTTGGTTCATCAAGCAGCAAAATATCAGGCTCCAAAACCAAAGCGCGCGCCAGCGCTACGCGGCGTTTTTGTCCGCCAGAAAGATTGTCAATTTTGGCATTTTTATCAATTTGTAAATTGTCGCAAACAATATCGATGATGTAAGTTTTATGTTCATCAATTTTTAAATCGCTTAAAATAAAATCAAAAACCGAAATGTTTTTGGGCAATTTTTCATTTTGCGAAAGATAACCAACAATTGAATTGGGCATAATCCAGCGTTCGCCGCAATCAAGATCAAAATTCCCGACAATCACATTCATCAAAGTGGTTTTACCAACGCCATTTTTGCCAATTAAGCAAATGCGATCGCGGGCAAAGAGATTAAGATTTAAATTTTCAAAAAGAACTTTTTTGGCAAATGAAATTGTGGCGTCGCGAACGCTTAAAATTGGAGATGATTTCATTAATTAATTTTAAAACTTTATTCACCAAAAGTGAAAGCATAAGCTTGCAAACCAGCGTCTTTTGCGGTTATTTCAAGAGTTGCGGTAGCGTGTTTTGGTAAATTTACCAATTCATATAAGCGCGATTCTTTAACTTTCACTTCGCCATTTTTAACGTCTAAACCTAAATTAGCTTCTTTGCCATTAACAGAAATTTTGGCGCTAACTTCTTTTTTAGAAGCGCTTGCCATAACCAAAAAAACTTTTTTGGAAATAAAATTTAAACGCAATGAAGCGCCAGATTTTTTTGCTTCGATAAATTGACGATCCAACTTCCAATCACCTTCAAGCGCCCAACCATCAACTGGTAAAGTTTTTGGAAAAGTTAAGTTTTTTTCAGACTTGTTAAAATTATTACTGCCGCGCTCCAAACCTAAATAAGTTTCAGGCGTAAATTTTTTGGCAAAAATTTTACTATTATTTTTATCTTTTTTGATAGTCATATTATCAAGCGCCAAAAGTGCGGCAATATTATTTTCCATTACATCGTATTTGCCTTCGCCGAAATGTTCGTAGACTACTTTTCCTTGTTGATTGATCAAATAATGCGCTGGCCAATAATGATTATCGAAGTTTTTCCAAGTTGATAAACTATTGTCCAAAGCCACTAAATATTTAATTCCAAAACGTTTGACGGCGTTTTCAACATTTTGTGGATTTTTTTCAAATTCAAATTCTGGCGCATGAATGCCAATAATCACCAAACCTTTATCGCCATATTTTTCATGCAGTTCTTTAATATGTGGCAAAGTGCGCAAACAATTGATGCAAGAATATGTCCAAAAATCAATCAAGACAACTTTACCTTTTAAATTAGAAATTTTTTGCGCATTGCCATTAAACCATTTTTCAATGCCAATAATTTCTGGTGCTTGATATGTTATATTTAAAGCATCTTTAAGATCAGTTTTAGCAAAAGCTGAACTTATATTTGAAGAAGCCAAAAACATTGCAAATGCGATGAAGCGAAAGATAATTTTCATAAATTTTTTAGAGTTAAATTCTTGGGCACTTTTAAATTTCATTCACAATTCAAGTAGTTTTTTGTTTTGCAACTTTTTAAAAAGTTAAAGTTTATTACCAAAATAATTCTCAAAAAAAATGTCTCACAAAAAAATAATTAAAGAAATTATAACTTTAGATAATGGTCTGCGCGTTGCCGCTGATGAGATGAAAGATGTTGAAACAGTTTCGGTTGGCGTTTTTGTAAATACTGGAAGTCGTCACGAAAGCCCAGAAATCAACGGCATTTCGCACTTTCTTGAACATATGGCTTTTAAAGGAACTAAAAAAAGAACGGCACGCCAAATTGCGCAAGATTTTGAAGGAATTGGCGGACGCATCAATGCTTATACTTCAAAAGAAAAAACCGTTTATTACGCCAAAGTTTTAAAAAAACATGCTGAATTTGCTGTCGAATTTTTGGCAGATATTTTACAAAATTCTACTTTTGATAAAACTGAATTAGAAAAAGAACGCGGCGTAATTTTACAAGAAATTGCCATGACTAACGACACGCCAGACGATATTATTTTCGATCATTTTCAAGAAACCGCTTATCCAACACAAGCTTTGGGGCGTTCAATTTTAGGACCGGTTAAAAATATTAAAAAATTTAACCGTGAGCATTTTGTCAATTACATCGCCAAGCAATATAATTACCAAAACATGGCGATTGTTGCGGCGGGAAACATTAAAGAAAGCGATTTGGTAAAATGGTCGAAAAAATATTTTAACCAACTTGGCAAAAATAAACTTAAGAAAGTTGAACCAGCAAAATATTTGGGCGGCGAATTTCGCAAAGAAAAAAAGCTAGAACAGGTCAATGTGGTAATAGGTTTTAAAGGTTTATCTTATTTGGATAAAGATTATTACACATCGCAAATTTTGGCTAATTGTTTGGGCGGCGGCATGTCGTCGCGTCTGTTTCAAGAAGTGCGCGAAAATCGTGGTTTGGCTTATACAATTTACGCTTTCAACTACGCTCACAACGATTCAGGCTTGTTTGGAATTTACGCCGCAACTTCGCCAGAAAAAACCAATGAATTGATTTTAGCGACGAAAAATGAAATCAAAAAAATCTGCGAAAAAATTACTGACGCTGAATTAAAAAGAGTTCACGCTCAATTTGAAGCCGGATTATTAATGGCGAGAGAAAGCACCAGCAGCAGAATGCAAAAATTAGGCAATGATATTTTATCTTTTAATCGCATTATCAGCGAAGCAGAAATTTTAGAAAAAGTTTTGGCGGTTAAAAAAACTGATGTCAGTAAAATTGCCAGCAAAATTTTTAATGAATCAAAACCAACATTTGCCGCAATTGGCAAAGTTGGAAAAGTTGCCAAAATATCATAAAATCAAAATGACGCAAACAGCAATTCGCCAAGAATTATTCAATATTGAAGCCGAACAAGCGGTTCTTGGCACGATCATTTTAAATAATGAATATCTAAATCGCGTGGTTGAATTTCTGCGCGAAGAACATTTCTACGAGCCGGCGCACGGTAAAATTTTTGCCCAAATTTTGCATAATGTTGAGAAAATAAATATCGTTGCCAATCAAGTTACGCTGAAACAATTTTTTGAAAGCGAACAATCAATCAAAGCAATTGGCGGCGCTTTTTATCTATCAACACTTTTGGCGTCAGCTTCGGCAATTATCGATATTGCTGATTATGCGCGCTTAATTTATGATTTGGCTTTGAAACGCCAATTATCAATGATTGGTGAAGATATTGTTAATCTGGTTTATAAGGCTGATGAAAAAACTTCAGCGACTGAACAAATTGAAATTGCTGAAAATCAACTTTTTAAACTTTCCGAACATGGCAATGGTAAAAGCGATTTTCGCAATATTGCCGCTTCGCTCAAAGACACGTTAGATAAAACAATTATTGCCAGACAACGCGATAGCCATATTAGCGGCATTTCAACTGGTTTGACCGATCTTGATAAAATCTTAAGCGGCATGCAACAATCTGATTTAATAATTCTCGCAGGAAGACCGTCAATGGGCAAAACCTCGCTTGCTATTAATATCGCGGTTAATGCTTGTAAGTTTTTGAATCAAAATAACGATGCAAAATCTGAAAAAAAAGCGGTTGGATTTTTTTCGCTGGAAATGTCATCAGATCAACTTTCGGCGCGCATTCTTTCCATGGAAACCAGCATCAACGCTACTAAATTTCGCACCGGTCAACTTAATAACACAGAATGGGAAGCAATCGCCACGCGCAGCGCCGAGATTTCTAAATTACCTTTTTTTATTGACGATACGCCAGCACTTTCAATTGCAGCAATTCGCACCCGAACAAGACGCATGGTGCGTAAACATAATTTGGCATTTTTATTAATTGATTATTTGCAACTAGTCAAAGGTTCATCAACGCGCGCTTCTGATGGTCGCGTGCAAGAAGTGTCAGAAATTACTCAAGGTTTAAAAGCCATCGCCAAAGAATTTAATATTCCAATTATAGCTTTGTCGCAACTTTCGCGCGCCGTTGAACAAAGAGACGACAAAAGACCGCAACTTGCTGATCTGCGCGAATCAGGCTCAATTGAGCAAGATGCCGATGTCGTCGCTTTTATTTATCGCGAAAGTTATTATTTTGAACGCAAAAAACCGCCGGAAAGTGATCGTGAGAAATTTGAACAATGGCAACAAAAGATGAACGATATTCGTCACGTTTCAGAAGTAATTATCGCCAAGCAACGCAACGGTCCAATTGGAAAAGTTGATCTTTATTTTGATGCAGAATTCACGCGCTTTGGCAATTTGGATTTAAATCATAATTACTAAAAAATTCTGACGAATTATCTCAAGAAGCACAACCAGCCCCGTCATGAAGACTAAGGTGACAACGTCATGAAGACTGAGGTGACAATCTTGGTTAAGATCCAACCACACTGTCACCCCGTCTTCATGACAGGGTAGGATAGTTTTGTGATCTTTCTCGCAATTGTCACCCCGTCTTCACGTTGCTGTGATTTGATTTTAGATTCGGATTTTGTCACCTGCGTCTTCATGACGGGGTCTGAAAAAACTTTGAGTATGTATAAATCGCCAAAAATTCTGCTTCAAAATTAATTGATAGCATTAATCTTGATTAGAAATCAAAGCTGTATTGCCTTATTAACCAATTTGCAAATAAACCTATGACAAAAATGACCATCGAAATTCCCGATGCCCAATATAGAAAAATAAAAATTGCTGCTACTAATCTTGGTATTTCAATTAAAGATTATGTCCTTGAAGCGGTTAATTTAAAACAAAAAATTTTAATCCGTGACGATGGTGCGGTTAGAATTTTGAATAAAAAAACCATTCAAGCTTTGGATGAATCGAGAAATAAAAAAAATAAATTACTTTCATTCAATTCTTCAAAAGAAGCCTTTGCTTATCTTGATAAAAAATTTTCCAAGAACTAGATTTAGTTAAACAAATCACCACCAAAAATAACCAATGAAAAGAAGTATAATTTTTTCAAATCGCTTTAAAAAAGAATATGGTTTGATGATTAAAAGAGGAAAAGACATCAAGAAGTTAAAAAAAGTAATTGAGATGTTGGAGAATTTTGAAATTTTACCTCTAAGACTCAAAGATCACAATCTTGTTGGCGATTATTCAGCTTCTAGAGAGCTTCATATTGAACCAGATTGGTTATTAATTTACCAAATTTCTAAAAACGAACTAATTTTAGAAAGAACAGGAACTCACGCAGATTTGTTTAAAAAATAATGAAAATTCTTGCTATTGAAACTTCATGCGATGAAACAGCGGTGGCAATTGTTGATGATCAAAAAAATATTTTGTCGCAAGTTTTAAATTCACAAATTGAATTGCATAAAAAATTTGGTGGCGTTGTTCCTGAAGTTGCAGCACGCAGTCATTTAGAAATTTTAGATAAATTAATTTTACAAGCGCTGCAAGATGCAAATCTTAATCTTGATCAAATCGATGCTTTCGCTGTAACTGGTGGTCCAGGCTTGATTGGCGGTGTAATTGTTGGCTTAATGACCGCCAAAACCTTAGCATCAATTTATAAAAAGCCATTCATTGCGGTTAATCATCTTGAAGGTCACGCTTTGTCAATTCGCTTAACTAGCGAAATTGAATTTCCTTATTTATTGTTATTAATCTCAGGCGGACATTGTCAAATATTGCTTGCGCGCGGCGTTGGCAATTTTATAAAATTTGGCGAAACAATTGATGACGCGCTTGGTGAAGCTTTCGATAAAGTGGCGCAAATGCTTGGTTTATCTTATCCCGGCGGACCAGCAATTGAAGCAATGGCAAAATTAGGTAATGAAAATCGCTTTAAATTTCCGCGTCCGTTAATTGATGGAAATTTTTCTTTAGAACATGATTTTAACTTTTCATTTTCAGGCTTAAAAAGCGCAGTTAGAAGAGAAATTGAAAAATTAACTCAAGAAAATTTTTCACATTTTACTTCGCCAGCAAAAATTAAAGAAAGCGATAAAGCTGACATTTGCGCTTCTTTTCAAAAAACAGTTACTGAAATTATTTTGAATCGCTTAGAAAATATTTTAAGAAGTGGTAAAGCCAAATCAGCACAAAGTTTAGTTATTGCTGGTGGCGTTGCCGCAAATCAATATATTTTAAATAAGCTTAAAAATTGGGCTTCGAATTATAATTTAGAAGTTGTAGCGCCACCAATAAATTTATGCACCGATAACGCGGCAATGATTGCTTGGGTAGGAATTGAAAAATTTAAACTTGGCAAATTTGATGATCTAAATTTTAAACCAAAAGCACGCTTTGAACTTGAAAATTAGAGCCTGTTTTTAAACCTAATTAGTTTCAGATTTTGGCATATTTTTAGCGATTTTTTTATGAAATTTTTTATAATATCGGAAAATATTTTAAAAAATTTCATAAAAAAAAGAGCAAAAATAGAACTAAATATGAGACTAATTAGGTTTGAAAACAGGCTCTAAATCATGAATCTTACTCCGGCAAAAATTAATGCCGCTTTTGCATCGTTTGAAATTAATTTATTTGAACTATCAAAAAAGTTTTGATGTTTGATTTCAGAGAAGCCGCCTTCAATATAAGATTTAATTCCGATAGTTTTATTTATCATAAATGAGCGATCGAAAGACAGCATTATGGTTGTAACCGAATTGTCTAAATATCGCGAAGCAAAATATGTTAAGCTA
>JANRKR010000060.1:0-21073 GCA_033763375.1 Rickettsiales bacterium | reverse complement strand
GCTCGCAATGACGGAATCTTCATTCGCCTTATTTCAAGTCGCTCGCAACGACGAAGATAGTAAAATAAGGCACTGTCGCAAATCCGCTTTTGCAAAAAATTTTTAGGCGATTCATTTTTTCGCGACGCAGTGGATTAGACATCCATGAGGAGAGAAAAAATGAATCAACAACAAAATTTGCAGCAAAAGGTAGGGTTACGCGACAGTGCTAATAAAGATTTTCTTATCAGTTACTGGTACATATTTAAGCCGTTGCCAAAAACCAACATTTAGCAGGAAAAATCTTCAAGATTGATATTTGATCCCAAATCAAAAAACATTTCATCGTGAGTTGCAATTATCACCAAGCCTTGCTCTTTAATGCGTGTTTGAATCAATCCGTGCAATTTTTCTTTTGCTGCTTTATCCAAATTTGTTGAAGGTTCATCTAAAAACCAAACAGTTGCCGGACAACAAAGCAACCTAGCAAGCATCACTTTTTTTTGCCAGCCAGCAGAAAGTTTTTTTATTTTTTCATCAGCTAAATTATTAAGATCAAAAAAAGCTAAAGCTGCTGGAAGCGCTTCTTTTGTAGCATTAAGGCGGGCATAAAATTGTAAATTTTCTTTAACGGTTAGTTCGTTTTTTAAAAAATTTTTATGACCTAAAAATTGACTGTCGCTATTAAAATCATCGCGAAAATTTTCAATATTTTCACCGCCCCATAAAATTTTTCCAGAAGTTGGCTTACAAATTCCGGCTAAAATTTTTAATAAACTGGTTTTGCCACAACCATTTTTACCAGTGATTATTAGGGCTGAAGAAATTCCAACTGAAAATCCTAAATTGACAAAGATTTTCTTGTCATCTTTAAATAATGAAAGATTATCAACTGTAAGCATATTGCTTTAAAGCCTCTGATTTATTGATTAATTTAGCTTATGTCTGATCCAAAATTTTACGAATATTCTGCGACAAAAAATCCCAAATATCTAGTTATTTTCCTTCATGGCTATGGCTCTAACGGTAAAAACCTGATTGATCTGGCAGTAGAATTTAAAAAAGTTTTGCCTGAAGCGCATTTTATTTCACCAAATGCAATTGAGCCTTGGGAAGGCGGATTTCCTGATTCTTATCAATGGTTTTCAATTGGTGCTCAAATCACAACTTTAATTTCTGAAAAAATTAAAAAAGCCAATGAAATTCTTAGTGGCTTTATCAAGAAAAAATTAACTGAATTTAATTTAAAATATGAAAATCTGGTTCTGATTGGCTTTTCGCAAGGGGCGATGATGGCGATTTATCAAAGCTTTATTACTGAAGAAAAAATGGCTGCTGTAGTTTCTTTTTCAGGAAGAGTTCTTTTGGCGGAAGAATTTTTTGATAAAAAACTTGCTAAAACTTCAATTTGCTTAATTCACGGCAAGCAAGATTCTGTTGTATCTTTTAGTAATTTTCTTGAAGCAGAAAAAAATTTAACAAAATTGCAAATTTCCCACGAAAGCCATGCTTTTGAAAAGCTTGATCATACTATTGATATTCGCGGTATCAAAGCTGCTCAAGCTTTTATTACAAAGCAAATTTCAAAATAAATTAGATTATCAGCAATTTTAATTTAAAAAAATTGCTGACGATTTTGATAATAAGCTTGCTGCTGTGGATAAGCGCTAACAACGCGATAACGATTGCAACGATGATTACCATCTTTCCAAGCGTGATAAATGCAATTTCTATTTGTAGTTTCATAACGGCTATGGCAAGCGCTCAGAGCAAGCAGAATAAGTAGATACTTCATATAAAGTTTAGTTGTTTGTTAAGAAAGTTTTTTTAGAGAAACTTACTTACAACAACCAAACCACATCAGACGAAACCTTGAGAATTCAGAGTTTGATAGAAAATCAAACTCAAAAGTTAGAGTTAAAATTGGATTCAAAATCACTAAATTTTGAACAATTTTTTTGGCAAAAAATACTTTTAAATTAAGCTTTGCGTGACTGCCAATTCTGGAGATAGCTTGTTTAAAAAAATTAGCAGAGAATTTATTTTCTTTTTTAAAGCCAATTTCTTGAGCAATTTTTATTGCTAAAATATTGTTAGAAAAAATATTTACTTGAGCAAAAACAATTAAAATTAAAGCTGATAGAGATTTTATTTTATTCATATAGCGATCATTTCGCTTCGCAAATTCAGACTTTTTGATAATGTTGGTATCGCGTAAATTCTATCTTTTGTTCTAAAATTTGTTGTGATTTTATTTTTTCACTCCTCGTGGATTTTTACATCCATCGTGTTTGTGAAAAAAGAAAATGCCTAAATTTTTTTGCAAAAGCTCAATTTACGCGGCATTACTATAATTTATTGATAGTCTGGTAATTTACGAAATTCATGAATCTGATGATGTAACTTTAGATTTAAAGACTCGAAGAGATTCAACTAATAACAAGAGAGAAAACTGAATTAACAGCAACAACAATACATTCGAGCAGCAAAAGGGGCTTTGCCAAAAAGAGCATCAGAAGAGATAATAGAAAGGAAGTTTTTTTGTGAAATAGTTTTACTACTATTCATTTTTTAAAAAAAATTAAGATGTTTAAAATTGGGGAGAGCAAAATTGCACCTAATAAATATTTTGCAATATTTTTTTTAGCCTTTATTTGGTGATTATCCCTTGACTCATAATTTTTTTAGACCCCGTCATGAAGACGGGGTGACAGTGTGTGGCTAAATCTTAACCAAGATTGTCACCGTCTTCATGACGTTGTCACCTTAGTCTTCATGACATTGTCACCTTAGTCTTCATGACGGGGTGGTTGTGCTTCTTGGGATAATCGCCTTTATTTCTTTGGTATGAATTAAATTTATCTGCTACAAATAAAATTTATGAAACTTTCGCAATATTTTTTACCAACTCTTAAAGAAAATCCGGTTGATGCCACAGTTGCATCGCACCAATTAATGATTCGCGCTGGCATGATTCGCCAAACTGCATCGGGAATTTATACTTGGTTGCCGCTTGGTTTATTGGTGCTTCGAAAAGTTGAAAAAATAATTCGTCAAGAAATGAATAAAACTGGTGCATTAGAAGTTTTAATGCCAACAATTCAGCCAGCTGAATTATGGATCGAATCTGGTCGTTTCGATGCTTACGGAAAAGAAATGCTGCGCATTAAAGATCGCCACGATCGAGATATTCTTTATGGTCCAACTCACGAAGAAGTGGTTACTGATATTTTTCGTAAAAATATTACTTCTTATAAAGATTTGCCAAAAAATTTATATCAAATTCACTGGAAATTTCGTGATGAAATTCGTCCTCGATTTGGCTTGATGCGTGGTCGCGAATTTTTGATGAAAGATTCTTATTCTTTTGATTTGGACGAAGTTGCCGCCAAAAAAACCTACAACTTAATCTATGAAACTTATTTCAAAATTTTTCGTAAAATGGGTTTAAAACCAATTGCGGTTAAAGCTGATACTGGTGCAATTGGTGGTGATTTATCTCACGAGTTTCATATTTTAGCTGATACGGGAGAGAGCGAAATTTTTTATGACAAAAAAATCGAAGAGGTTTTAAACGCTGAAGAATTTGATTTAATCAAGCTTCAGTCGCTTTACGCCATGGCGGATGAAATGCATGATGAAAAAAAATGTCCAATTGCTAAAGATCATCTTATTTCAAAGCGTGGCATTGAAGTTGGTCATATTTTTAATTTCGGACTAAAATATTCCAAAGCTTTGGAAGCAAGTATTATGGGCGCTAATGGCGAAAAAATTTATCCAAATATGGGTTCGTACGGAATTGGTGTTTCGCGAATTGTTGCTGGCGCAATTGAAGCTAATCACGATGAAAGAGGTATCATCTGGCCAAAAGAAATTGCACCTTTTCAAATAATTTTAGTAAATCTGCGTTCAGGTGATGATGCTTGCGACAAGCTTTGCCAAGAAATCTATCTAAAGTTACAATCGCAAAATATCGAAGTAATTTTTGATGATACTAAAAATAGTTTAGGACAAAAACTTTCGGTCGCTGATTTAATTGGCATTCCAACTCAGATAATTGTTGGACCAAAATCTGCTGCTGCTCAAAAAGTTGAAATTAAAGATCGCAAAAGCGGCGAAAAGAAGGAAATTGCAATCGATAATTTAATGTCGCATTTAAAAAATTAATTATGACAAAAAAATCAAATCAGCCAATTTTACTTTGTGTTTTAGATGGTTTTGGCATTGGCGATAATAACAGTCATTTCAATGCAATTGCCCAAGCAAATTTAGCAAACTATCAGCGTTTTTTAAAAGATTATCCTAATTCACAACTTGAAACTTCTGGTTTAGCTGTTGGTTTGCCGGAAGGGCAAATGGGTAATTCTGAAGTTGGTCACATGACGATTGGTGCTGGTCGGGTAATTTTTCAAGATTTGCCTCGTATTAACAATGCAATAAAAGATGGCAGTTTGGCAGAAAATTTATTACTTAAAAAACTGATTGCTGATTTTAAAAACTCATCAAAAACATGTCATTTGATGGGCTTGCTTTCTGATGGCGGAGTGCATTCGCATATTGATCATATAATTTTTCTGGCAGAATTTTTAAGCAAAAATGGTGTTAAAGTTTTATTACATGCTTTTTTAGATGGTCGAGATGTGGCGCAAAAAAGCGCAATTAGTTTTTTAGAAAAAATAGCAAATATCAAAATTGCAACAATCTGTGGACGCTACTTTGCCATGGATCGCGACCAAAATTGGGATCGTGTTGAATTGGCAATTTCAGCAATAATTTCTGCTCAAGCTGAAAATTTTCCCGACGCAATTACTGCTGTAAAAAATTCTTATCAAAATAATGTCACTGATGAATTTGTAAAACCTTGCGTAATCGATGAATATCAAGGGATTAATGATGGTGATGCTTTAATTTTTTGTAATTTTCGCGCTGATCGTGTTCGTCAAATTTCACAGAAACTTTTTGAAAAAATAAAATTTTCTCACGCTTTATCCTTAACTGAATATTCACAAAAATTGAATAATTTTTATCAGATTTTGTTCCCACCGCTTGCAATAAAAAATTCTTTGCCAGAAGTTTTAGAAGCTCACAATCTTAGACAGTTGCGCATCGCCGAGACCGAGAAATATGCTCACGTCACTTTCTTTTTTTCTTGCGGACGTGAAGAAAAATTTAATGGCGAAGAAAGAATTTTAGTAAAATCTCCAGCAGTTGCAACTTATGATTTAAAGCCTGAAATGGCAGCTCCGGAAATTGGTAAAAAATTGCAAGAAGCAATTTCTGGCGATAAATTTGATTTTATTATTGTCAACTACGCCAATGCTGATATGGTTGGACATAGCGGAATGCTTGATCCGGCAATTAGCGCCTGTAAAACAATTGATGATCAGCTTGGTATTTTAGAAAAAATTATTTTGGAAAAAAATGGCTTGATGCTGATTACCGCTGATCACGGTAATATTGAATGTATGATTGATGAAAATAATCAACCTCATACTTCGCATACAACCAATCCGGTGCCATTAATTTTGATTGGTAAAAATTCTAACCATTTTAAGCTTGAAAATGGCTCTTTAAGCGACATTGCACCAACAATTTTACATTTACTTAACATCATAAAACCTGCCGAAATGACTGGCAAAAATTTAATTAAATAATGACTAAAGCTGAAAAAAAAATCTCGACAAAAAATTCTTCTAATCAACTTAGTTTTTTTAAAACTTTAATTATTGCTTTAATTTGTGCTGGATTTGTTCGTTCATTTTTTTTCGAACCTTTTCACATTCCGTCTGGTTCGATGAAGCCCGGATTATTAATTGGCGATTATATTTTTGTCTCAAAATATTCTTATGGTTATAGTCGTTATTCTTTTCCTTTTGGTATCAAATTTTTTTCAGGCAGAATCTGGCAAACAAAACCACAACGCGGCGATGTTATTGTTTTTCGCCTGCCTTCCGATCCAACTATAAATTACGTTAAACGCTTAATTGGTTTTCCGGGTGATAAAATTCAGATGCGCGATGGCGTACTTTATATTAACGATTTGGAAGTGAAAAAAATTTCTGACGGAATTTTTGATGATTCTGATAAAATAAATGGTGATAAAAAAATTGATCAATTTTTTGAAACTTTACCTGAAGGAAAAATTGTTGAAACCCTTGATCAAACATCAAATGCGCCTCAAGACAACACCGGAATTTATGAAGTTCCGCAAGGACATTACTTTATGATGGGTGATAATCGCGATAATTCGCAAGATAGTCGATTTCTAACTCAAGTTGGTTATGTGCCGGAAGAAAATTTAATTGGCAAAGCTCAGATTATTTTCTTTTCTGCTAAAAATAATATTTGGGAATTTTGGAATTGGCCAAATTCAATTCGCTTCAATCGGATTTTTACTAAAGTTAAGTAGATGAGTCACGCTCTACATTGTGATTAATCCCAATATATCGAATCAATCAACATCAATAGATTTTAGATTTGGTATAGAAAATAAATTTCAAAAACAATTTTAAAGTTTTATAAAAACTAAAAAATTACAAATCATTTAAATTAACCAATCAAAATCATGAAAATAAAATTTACAATCTTGCTTGCGGTCATATTAAATCTTAACTGCAACGCGGTTTTTGCTAAAGAAAATGCTCTTAATGCAAATGTTGTTGAACCAAAAATTACCACTTCAATTGATAAACATAAATCCTCTTTGGAAGAAGATGTGCCATCACTTCAAGGCACTGATTTATCAAAAGTTTTTGCTGAAGCTGAAAAATATTATAAGGCTGCCGAAAGCTGGAATGTTCTAAAATGTGAACCAAAAAGCGGATTTATTTGCACCAAAAGAGAATGTCTAAAAAGAGAAGTTTTTACTTATTTAATTTTAAATAAAAAAGTCAGAACGATCACCCGCTGTGAAAAAGATATTTGCGAATCTTTTGCGGCAAAATTTCATCAAACTGGCGTTTTCACTAATGTGCAATCGGAAGGACCAGTTGGAACATTAATAAGAGTTTTAGGCGACAGTCGCTACAAAGAAATTACCACCGTTGGTCTTGATGCCTATATCGCTAATGGTAATTGCGAAGTGATAAATAAATAATGCCGCTCGTCATTTTAAGCTTCCCAGCACTGAACCGCAATTTGTCTGTGTAGGTCTATAATTTTAGAAATGCGCTAATGTCTTCATTTAGTTTTTTTAAATATTCTTGGCGCGCTAACCAGTCTTTACGCTTCTTCTGCGGCACTTCTGAAAAATCACGTTTTGGTAATTCTGCCGGTAATTGAAAATTTCCATCAGCAATTTTTTTGCCATCAATTTCTTGCCAAAATTCATTATAGCTGGCGTTAATTTTGCCTTCTTGTTTGGCAAAAACATGATTTTTATTTGAAACTCCAATCACTAAATCAATAGCGAAAGATTTGGCAAAACTATAACAACAATCAAGCAAAGCATATTTAGGACGAAGCCCACGAAGACCTCGCGTGATTGCAACAATTTTTGATTTTCCCGAGTTTGATTTCCCCAGTGGCGTTCCTTGAAGACCGCCAATAATTATAAAAATTTTTCTGTTAGAATTTTTGCCAAAATTAAAAGTTAAAGTGGTGATAATTTCATTTTCTTCATCAGTTAGATAAATTGTTAAACCGCCTTCGCGCCAATAGCGCTCAAGATTTGCCAAAATAATATTATAAGATTTTTCGTCCTTAGCAATTAACTTTGATAAAGTTATCGGTTCGCCAGTCAAAATTTTTTTCATCACTTCATCACTAAAAAACTGCGCCATAATTTGGTAATTATTTATCAATAACTCTAAGCGTTCTTTAATTGAAAATGAAGTGCTAACATAAGCGCGAACTGGCAAGCCGGCTAAACTCCATGGCGCATCTGTAAAGCCATATTTTTTATAAAAACCATCGATAAATTCTAGCCAGCGCACCACTATAAAATAATACATTAGTGAGCGTAGAAAAAATATTCGTGATTTTTTTAAGCCGCGTTGCCGCCAAACTATTTTAGTATAATGACAAAGTAGCAGAAATCTTGATAGATGTGACATTGAAAGGTTTTACAAAGAAGATCTTAACATCCAAATCGCTTTTTCGTGAAAGTTATTGCGACCGATAAAAATATCGACGCTAACTTCATCACCTTCTTCTTGAGCGGTTTTGATGCTTTTTTTCAAAAGTTCAGAAAGAAATTCATGACCAGAAATTAAATCGGAAATCATTTCTTTGTCGCTAAAATTTTTATCGCCATTTTTAATCTTACTTAATTTAGAAAAATTTTCAAAAGTGGCTTCAACCTTAGAATCCAAGGCGCGCATTCTTTCAGCAATTTCATCAATCGCGTTTGCTAATTCTTCATATTGTGCACCAAATAATTCATGCAAAGATTTGAAATTTTTGCTAACAACATTCCAGTGATAATTCTGAATCTTCAAAGAAAGTGCGTAAGAATTGGCAAGAATTTTTTCTAAATTTACTAAAGTTTGATGGTTTTTCATAAATTATTTTTCGATTCAATTATTAATATTTGCGCCGCCGAATTTACAACTGCGGCAATTTTTGCCACCGCCTGAATTTGTGATTTGTTTAAGCCATGCTGTAATAATTGTTTAGAATGAGCATCAATACACATTCCACAACCATTAATTATTGAAACCGCAAGAGAAAAAATTTCAAAATCAATCTTGTCAATTCCGTGTTCAACAATTCCTCGCATTCTAAGACCGGCTGGCATTTGTGAATATTCTTTATCAGAGCTGATATGAACAAAACGATAATAAATATTATTCATCGCCATTAAAATTGCTGAACTTTTAACCGCAGTAATTTCAGCTTCTGATAAAATATTTTGCACCTCATTTTGCAAAATTTTTATCAAAGTTTTCTCTTTGATGGCGAAAGCGCAAGACAATGCCGCACCAAAAATTTGGTTTTGAGTTAAAAGCTGATTTTGTGAATTTAACAAAGTTTGTAAATTTATTTTTACATCTTTGGCGTAATCAGGAATTAGCGATTTTAACGATTCTAAATTTTCCATAAATTTTTTTGCCAATTTTATTTGTTGTTGATATTTAGAGCCTGTTTTCAAACCTAATTAGTCTCATATTTAGTTCTGTTTTTGCTCTTTTTTTCATGAAATTTTTTAAAATATTTTCCGATATTATAAAAAATTTAGTAAAAAAATCGCTAAAAATATGCCAAAATCTGAAACTAATTGGGTTTGAAAACAGGCTCTAGTTTCTGTGCATTCCAAAGCCTTTTGGACTTTGGAATATCAATTTATACTTTGATAACTTCGTCACCTTTTTTCCAGTTGCATGGGCAAAGTTCATCAGTTTGAAGCGCGTCTAAAACTCGCAAAACTTCGCTTGGATTTCTGCCAACATTCAAATCAGTAACATAAGCAAAACGAATTATTCCTTCTGGATCAATAATAAAAGTGGCGCGCTGCGCAACTCCTTCGTCTTTATCCAAAATTCCTAAAGCGCTTGATAATTCTCGTTTAACGTCGGCAAACATTGGGAAAGGCAGATTTTTCAATTCGTCTTTTTGTGATCTCCAAGCTAAATGTACAAATTCAGAATCAGTGCTGGCGCCAAGTAAATTAGCATCACGATCTTTGAATTGGTCATTTAATTTGCCAAATTCAGCAATTTCAGTTGGACAAACAAAGGTAAAATCTTTAGGCCAGAAAAACAAAACCAACCATTTTCCTTTGTAAGTTTCGTTGCTTACATTGATAAAAGCATCGTGAATATCGTTGCTTATAACCGCTTTGCCACTGAATTGTGGTAATTGATCTTTTATTCCTAACATTGATAACTCCATTAAATTGATATTTAAAACTTAATTATACCAAATCTAAAGAATTTGGATTTGGTATAGTTTCTAATTAAGTATTGCGGAAATTAGACATTTGATTTTAATAATAAAAATTGATTGTTATTATAATATTAATAGTTTTTATCTATGAACTTACGTGATTTAAAATATTTAATTGCCGTTGCCAAAGAGCAGCATTTTGCGCGCGCCGCCGCCAAATCTTTTGTCAGTCAACCAACTTTAAGTATGCAAATAAAAAAGTTGGAAGATGAGTTGGAAGTTAAAATTTTTGAACGCTCAAAAAATAATTTTCTAGTTACTAAAACCGGCAGAGAAATTATCAAAAAAGCTGAAATAATTATTCGCGAAGCCGAAGAAATAAAAAATATTGCTAAAAATTCTAAAGATCCTTTCAGCGGTGAGATAAGAATTGGCGCGTTTCCAACGCTTGCTTCGTATTTTTTTCCTAAAATTATTCCGCAAATTTCAAAAAAATTTCCGCGCTTAAAATTACTTTTAATTGAAGAAAAAACTGATGAACTTTTACAAAAATTAAAAAATGGTGAAATTGACGCCGCTTTTATTGTCATGCCTTTAGAAGATAATTCTTTGGCTTCAAAAAAAATTTTTACGGAAGAATTTTTATTAGCCGTTCCCAAAAATCATTTGCTCAATAAGAAAAATAAAATTGCCAAAAAAATTCAAAGCAAAGATTTAAAAGGACAAAGTTTGATGTTGCTTGAAGAAGGACATTGTTTGCGTGAGCAAGCTTTGGAAGCTTGTTCAATGCTTGGCACTTTTGAACAGCAAGACTTTCGCGCTACCAGTTTAGAAACTTTGCGCCAAATGATAATTAATGGAGCTGGCATAACTTTAATGCCAAAAATTGCCGTTAAAAAAGAAGATAAAATTTCTTATCTTGAAATTAAAGATGCACCTAAACGCACAATTGGCTTATATTGGCGCGATAGTTCGCCAAGACAAAATCTGATGCAAGAATTAGCCGAAATTGCAATGGCAAAAATATAAACTTAATTTTAAGGAATATTTGTGAAAATAAAAATCGCCAGTTTTAATGTTAACTCGGTAAAAGCACGTTTGCCAAGGCTTTTGGAGTGGTTGAAAAATTCTAATCCTGATGTGGTTTTGTTGCAGGAATTAAAATGTTTGGAGGCTGATTTTCCTTTTGAGGCTTTGTTTGATGCAGGTTATAACGCCGCAGTTTTTGGTCAAAAAAGTTATAATGGCGTGGCAATTCTTTCTAAATTTAGAATTGAAGATGTGGTTAAAGGATTGCCAAATTTTGATGACGATCAATCAAGATATATTGAAGCCCTTATAAATGTTAATGATAAAGCCTTAAGAGTTGCTTCAGTTTATGTGCCAAATGGCGGTGGCGATTTATTGCCAGGTGAAACTTTAGAAAATAGTAAAAAATTTCTCTATAAATTAAATTTTCTTGAAAGGCTAAAAGCCCATTTTTCTAAGCTTGCTGAGTTTAACGAAATGCAAATTTTTGGTGGTGATTATAATTGTGCCGTTGAAGAAATTGATGTTTTTGATCCAAAAAGTTTGCGCAATACTGTTTGTTTTCACGACTTAGAACGTCAAAAAATGCGTGCTATTTTAAATCTAGGATTGATCGATTCTTATCGCGCCGCCAATAATTCTGCTCAAGCCTTTAGTTGGTGGGATTATCGCGGCGGCAGTTGGCAACATAATAAAGGTTTGCGCATCGATTATCTTTTAACCTCGCCGCTTGCTGCGGATAAAATTGTTGCCGCAACAATTGAAGATCGTGGCGTGCGCGATCAAGAAAAAGCTTCGGATCATTGTCCGGTCTGTGTTACGCTTGAGATTTGAGTAAAAAGTAACGGACTACACGTTAATGGGTTTTTGTTCTAATTTATAGTAAATGGACCCCGTCATGCGACGGGGTGACAAAAGTACGATGGAGTGACAAGAGTACGATGGAGTGATAAGAGTAAGACAGGGTAACAAGAGTAAGACGGGGTTGACAAGAGTAAGACGGAGTAACAACCAGCCCCGTCATGAAGACGGGGTGACAACGTCATGCGACGGGGTGAAAACGTCATGAAGAATGGGTCTAGCTATAAATCCTGCAAAGCGCGAACTTCAAATTGGCAATTAATATTTTGATAGGCCTCAAGCGCATCAACCAAAGCGCGGGCGCCAGACATAGTTGTGGTGTAAGTAATTCCTTTCATCAAAGCGGTGCGGCGAATCGAAAAACTATCTTTAGTTGCTTGCGCGCCTTCAACGCTGTTGATCACCAAACTAATTTCTTTATTTTCCAGCATATCAACCACATGTGGCTTGTCTTCGGTAATTTTATTAACAATGGTTACGGCGATATTATTTTCAGCCAAAAATTTTGCTGTGCCTTTGGTGGCAACAATTTTAAAGCCAATCGCAGTTAATTTTTTGCATAAATTGGGCAGATATTTTTTGTCGGAATCTTTCACCGAAATAAAAGCCAAGCCCGAAGTTGGAAGTTTTACGCCCGCCGCAACTTGCGCTTTGGCAAAAGCTAGTGGAAATGTGACGTCAATTCCCATAACTTCGCCAGTTGATTTCATTTCTGGTCCTAAAATTGTATCGGTATTTGAAAAACGTGCGAAAGGAAAAACCACTTCTTTAACGGAAAAATAATTCAATTTTTTTTCTTTTAATTGGAACTCAGAAAGTTTTTTGCCAACCATAATTAATGAAGCAATTTTGGCAATTGGTGTTCCCGTAGCTTTGGCAACGAAAGGCACGGTGCGCGAGGCGCGCGGGTTGACTTCTAAAACATAAACCACCTCATCTTTAATGGCATATTGCACATTCATCAAACCTTTTACATTCAATGCCAAAGCCAATTTGACGGTGGCTTTTTTAATTTCTGCAATAATTTTTTCGGATAATGAATAAGGCGGAATTGAACAAGCAGAATCGCCAGAATGAATGCCGGCTTCTTCAATATGCTGCATAATTCCGGCAACAAAAACATCCTCGCCATCGCAAAGCGCATCAACATCAACTTCCACCGCATCGGTTAAAAATTTATCTAAAAGCAACGGACCAGATTCAAAAACATCGGAATATTCGGCTAAATATTTCATCAAATAAGTTTCATCATAAATAATCGCCATGCCACGACCACCAAGAACATAAGATGGGCGCACCACTACCGGAAAACCAATTTCATTAACTTGTTCAACTACTTGATTAGTGGAATAAGCGATGTGATTTTGCGGCTGATTTAAATTTAATTTTTGCAGAAGTTTTTTGAAGCGATCGCGATCTTCTGCCAAATCAATCATATCGGGTGAAGTGCCAATTATTGGAATATTTTCATCTTGCAAAAACTTTGCCAAGCCAAGTGGCGTTTGACCGCCAAACTGTACGTTAACGCCAAGTAATTCGCCATTAGTCATTTCTTTTTTGATTAATTCGATCGTATCTTCAGCGGTTAAAGGTTCGAAATAAAGGCGATCAGAAGTATCATAATCAGTTGAAACTGTTTCAGGATTGCAATTTACCATAATTGCTTCAATGCCATTTTCTTTCAAAGCAAAAGCGGCGTGAACGCAAGTGTAATCAAATTCAATTCCTTGTCCGATGCGGTTTGGACCTGATCCAAGAATTATAACTTTTTTGCGATTAGTAGGATTTGATTCACAAGAAGAGAGGTTTGCGGAAGACATTTTATCTTTTATATTTTTTTGAATTCGAATGATGATTTTAATATAAGTAACAAAATTTTAATTTCTAAAGATTTTTCAGTCACAGAGCTTTTGAAAGCTTGTCAATTTTTTTTTCATTATTAGATTATTCAGTGCTTTGAGTCGCAAGGCAAGAAGCTATGGTAATAAATGCATTTCGCAATAAACGACATGGACCTGGGGGCAGAACCCAGCACCTCCACCGAAAAAATGTGCTTAACGCACATTTTTGGCAAACCAATTAATTTCAAGCTAAGATTTTTAATGGCAACGCCTGACAAATCTAAGCCAGAGAAATCTGAAACTGAAATTTGCTAAAATTTACGGGGGTGAAACAGCTTTCGACATGCGCTAAAGGAAATGACTTTGCTCGGTTGAGAAACTGCCGGTTGCGATTTTTCGCAATATTCGTTCAAAAAAAGTAAACGCAAATGACAATTTTGCTAATGATAACTTCGAATTTACTAAAGTGGCTGTAGCTGCTTAGTATAAGTGATTTTATCGGGGCCGCCCGAGTGCCTGTCAACAGAAACTCGGGCACTTTGCCATTAAAATAAATTCTCATGCAAGACTTAATCGGATATGACGAGATCATTGAAAAATCAATGCGTTCAGTGATTTACGAGACTTTAAAAAAAATTGAAAAAACCGGACTTCCCGGTGGACATTATTTTGTTGTAACTTTTTTAACTCATTTCCCTGGTGTTATCTTGCCAGAACATCTAACCGAAAAATATCCGGAAGAAATTACCATCGCTATTCAATATCAGTACAAAAACTTAGTTGTTGAAAAAGACCATTTTAAAATTTCTTTGAGTTTTTCTGGCAAAAATGAAAAAATGACAATTCCTTACAAAGCTGTTACTTCATTTGCCGATCCTTCAATGAATTTCGGTTTAAAATTCAGCGTCAGCTATGACGAAATCGAAAATTTTGAAAATGGTGATTATAGTGATTTAAATCCAGCCAATAATTCAAGAGGTAAAGAAAAAAAGTTAGAAACAATTGATTTGTCAGCGAAAGTCATTTCTCTAGATGCTTTCCGCAAAAACAAAGACAAAAATCCCTCATGATTCTGTTTCAACAATTTTTATTTTTGGTAATTACTTACCTAGTTTCAGCAATCCCATTTGGATTGATTATATCTAAAATTTATGGCAATGTTGACATTCGCCAGTTGGGCTCAAAAAATATCGGCGCCACCAATGTTGCCAGAATTTTGGGTAAAAAACTTGGTTTATTAACTTTGCTTTTCGATGGTCTTAAAGGCGCAATAATGGTGATAATTGCTCGCTTTAATTTTGCTGAAATTAGTCACTTACATTTATTTTTAGCTTTAGTTTCTTTTGTTGCGGTTGTTGCTCATATTTATCCAATTTACTTACGATTTAAAGGCGGGAAGGGCGTTGCTACCGCAATTGCAACTTTATTTGCGCTTGATTTTAAAGTAGGATTATTGGCGTTATGTTTTTGGATTATGTCCTTTTGTCTTTTTAGAATTTCTTCAGTAGCATCGATAATTGCAATTTTTTCTTCGATTATTTTGTCTTCACATTATGATTCTCCAACTTCGCAAGTTGTGCTTTGTTGGTTTTTAGCAATTTTAATTTTGCTACGCCATAAAGAAAATATTATCCGGCTTTTGCTTGGCGAAGAAAAGTCTTTTGCTGAAAATAAAAAATCGTTGCCGCATTGAAAAATAAATTCAAAATGTGTGAGTTGTTGTATCCGTAATAGATTTTTTTAAAAATCGACTTCTTCAAAATTTCCAATCAAAAAGGCTTGTTGCCGGCAAATCGTAATAATTTCAAATCAATAATTTATTTTGAATCAGGCTAACTTTAAAAATAAAGAAAGATCAAACAAAGAAAAATCAAACAAAGAAAAATTGATTGTGGCTTTGGATGTTGCTGATTTCTCTTCAGCAAAAAAATTGGTTGACGAAATTGACGATGAAGTAATTTTTTATAAAGTTGGTTTAGAGTTAATGATGAGTGGTGATTATTTTCCATTAATCAAATGGCTTAAAAATAAAAACAAAAAAGTTTTTGCCGATCTAAAACTTTACGATATTTCGCAAACTGTGGCGCGTGCTGTAAAAAATCTGGCGCAGCATGAAATTGATCTTCTGACAATTCATTGTGCTAGCGATGAAATTATGAAAAGCGCCGCGCAGAATAAAGATAAAATGCAAATTATTGCTGTGACGGTTTTAACCAATCTTGATGAAAAAGATCTGAATAAAATGGGTTTTGATCCTGAAATTTCATTACAAAATTTGGTTTTAAAAAAAGCTAAAATGGCTTTAGATTGTGGTCTTGACGGAGTTGTTTCTTCTGCTCTTGAAGCTAAAAATCTGCGCCAAAAACTTGGTAAAAATTTTTTAATTGTTAGCCCAGGAATTAGGTTGGAAAAAGTTTTAAATGATGATCAAAAACGTGTTGCTGATGTTGAAACTGCTCTTGTAAATGGCAGTTCACATTTAGTAGTTGGTCGACCAATTACCGGCAATCAAAATCCTAAAAAAATAGCACAACAATTTAATCAATTGATTGAAAATTTTTCGTGAAGCTTTCGCAAATTCTTTCCCAAGTTAAAACTGATTTCAAAACATCTTTAAGCCAATCCAAGCTTGATTCAATTATTGTTGATGATATTGCTCTTGATTCGCGTTTAGTTAAAAAAAATTCGATTTTTTTTGCCCTTTCAGGAAAAAGTAAAGATGGTTTAGAGTTTGCTGCAAGCGCGATAACAAATGGTGCAAATGTTGTTATTGCTGAAGTTGGTAAAATAAATTCAGCACAGTTTAATTTAATTGAAAGCACAAATCCGTTGGCGCTTTTGGTTGAATTTTTGCAAATTTTTTATGCGCCACTTCCGGCTAATATTTACGCAATTACCGGCACTAACGGCAAAACTTCAACTGCTGAATTTACTCGGCAAATTTTACAATTTTTAGGCAAAAAATCAGCTTCAATTGGTACGCTTGGAATTATTTGTGAAACCAATATTGAAGATCATTTACAACAATCGTCTCTGACAACTTCTGATATTGTCAGTACTTATAAAAATCTTCATATATTAAAAAAATATGATGTTGATGATGTTGCAATTGAAGTAAGCTCGATCGGTTTAGATCAAAGCCGCGTTGCCGGTTTAAAAATTGCAGTTGGCGCTTTTACTAACTTTACTCAAGATCATTTAGATTATCATAAATCGATGGCGGAATATTTTCGCTGTAAAATGTTATTATTCTCGCGATACTTGCCAAATAAGGCTGTAGCAGTTTTAAATTCTGATTTAGCTGAATTTTCACAAATCAAAAAAATCTGTCAGGAAAGAGATATTTCTATCTTAGAATATGGTTTTAAGGCAGCGCATTTACGTTTAAAAAAAATTGTACAAAGTAATTTAGGTCAAAAAGTTTTTTTTCAATTTCAGGAAAAAGATTATTATTTTGAATTGCAAGTTAGCGGCGATTTCCAGGCTTTTAATGCTCTTTGCGCCTTGGGAAATATTTTAGCAAAAAATAATTTAAGCGCATCTGAGTTAGAAAATTTATTAAAAAATTTTTCGTTATTATTACCAGCTTTAGGAAGAATGCAGCGCGTTGCAACTTTGCCAAATCAAGCGCAAATTTTTATTGATTTCGCTCACACGCCAGATGCTTTGAAAAATGTTTTACAATTAGCGCGCCAAATTACTAAAAAACGAGTTATAATTTTATTTGGTTGTGGCGGTAATCGTGATGCTCAAAAAAGATCAATTATGGGCAAAATTGCCAGTGAATTAGCGGATTTAATAATTATAACCGATGATAATCCGCGCTTTGAAGATGCTAATTTAATTCGCCAAGAAATTTTAAAAAGTTGTGATCATAAAAAAACTATTGAAATAGCTGATCGTAAAACGGCTATTGAAAAAACAATTGCAATGCTTGAAGGTGAAGATGTCTTGATTTTAGCTGGCAAAGGTCATGAAAAATACCAGATAATTGCTGAAAAAAAATTTGAATTTGACGAAGAAAAAATTGTAAGAAATGTCGTTAACAGCTCATCTTAAAACACATTTTAATCTAACATTTGCTGATCTTTATTGCCGCAAAGGTTTAGAAAAACTAGATCAAAAATTTTCACAATTTTTAAAAAATAAATCAGTTGAAAGAGGCAATTTAATTGAATGCGCTAATTGCTTGGAAGAATTTTTAGTTGAGCTTTTTAATATCAAAAAAGAAAATTCTTTACTAAAAAAGCGTCATGATGATTTGCAAAAAATTTATTTGGTGCGTCGTGAATTTGTTCAAAGATATGTCGCCAAAAAATTTAACGATGTGGCTCTCGATATTGATGGAATAAAGATTCTCAAAGATTTAAAAATTTCTTACAGCGATATTGATGATCTAGAAAAACAACTTGCTGATAAAATTTTTCACGAAAAAGATTTAGAAATTCTAACCAAATATTCAACTTGGGCGCTTTATGCAAAAGCTGGGAAAGACTTTCATAAAGAAGGAGCGCTTTTTATTTTGCCCAAAAAAAATGATCAACAAAACTTAATAGATTTTTCTTATCAAAAATCAAATCGTCATCAGTATAAAAATGAGTTTGATTTAACCGATAAAGGCTTTGGAATGAATCGTATTCTGGCTGAAGCTCACTATTGCATTTTTTGTCACAAGCAAAAGAAAGATTCTTGTCGTAGCGGAATTTTTGAAAAAGATTCGTCGCAGTTAAAAATTGATTCTCTAAAAGTTGAACTTCACGGCTGTCCTTTAGATGAAAAAATTTCGGAAATGAATTTGCTTAAATCGCAAGGTTTTTCAATTGCGGCTTTGGCGGTTGCAACTATTGATAATCCAATGATTGCCGGCACCGGACACCGGATTTGCAACGATTGTATGAAATCTTGTATTTATCAAAAACAAGATCCGGTTGATATTCCGCAAATTGAAACTGCAACACTTCGAGATGTTTTAGCGCTGCCTTATGGTTTTGAAATTTATTCGCTGTTGACGCGTTGGAATCCGCTAAATTTAGAGCGTAATTTACCTCAAAAAAATTCAGGAAAAAAAATTTTAATTTGTGGTCTTGGTCCTTCCGGCTATACTTTAGCACATCATTTATTGAATGATGGTCACGAAGTTGTGGCAATTGATGGTTTAAAAATTGAGCCGCTAAATGCAAAAATTTCTGGCATTGATGAGTTTGGAAATCGTCAAGAATTTCAACCAATAAAATTCGTTGATGAAATTTATGAACCACTTTCAAGTCGTTTAATTCAGGGCTTCGGCGGCGTGGCTGAGTATGGAATTACTGTTCGTTTTGATAAAAATTTCTTAAAAATTATTCGTCTGCTTTTGGAGCGTCGTGATAATTTTCGTATGTTTGGCGGTATTCGTTTTGGCTCGTCAATTACTGATAAAATTGCTTTTAATAATTATGAATTCGATCACGTAGCGCTTTGTATTGGCGCGGGTCGTCCTCATATTATAAATTTAAAAAATAATTTTGCCAAAGGTGTCAGATCGGCTTCTGACTTTTTAATGTCGCTACAATTAAGTGGTAGTTTTAAACAAGAATTATTTAGCAATTTACAAATTAGAATGCCGATTTGTGTAATTGGTGGTGGTCTTACAGCTGTTGATACTGCTTGCGAAGCGCAGGCTTACTACATTATTCAAATCAGAAAATTTGCTGACAAAATTTCTAAAATTGGTAAAGAAAAAATTTGGGCAATTTTAAATCAAGAAGAAAAAATAGTTGCTGAAGAATTTTTAAATCATGCGTTAGAGCTTGAAAAATCTGACGCCCAAACTTGTTTAAAAAAATGGGGCGGTGTAAAAATTATTTATCGTAAAAAAATTCAGGAATCTCCCGCCTACAGATTAAACCATCAAGAGCTTAACAAAGCTATTGCAGAAGGCGTAGAATTTGTTGAAAATGTTACACCGTTGGAAATTGAAATTGATGAATTTGCTCATATAAAAAACTTAAAATGTGACCAAGATAAATCTTTTAAATGTGCCTCACTTTTAATTGCCGCTGGAACCTCGCCAAATCTGGCACCTGTTTTTGAAGATGGTTTAGATTTTGAAGTTAAGGAAAAATATTTTGCTGAAATTGATCAAAATCATCATCATTATTCAATCAGTCATAGCGCGCGTCCGAAAGATTTTAGCATTATTACAAAAATTGATGATAGCACTAAAAAAGCTGTAAGTTTTTTTGGCGATTTGCATCCAAATTTTGAAGGCAATGTTGTAAAAGCAATGGCCAGCGCTAAAATTGGTCATCGAGAAATTACTAAAATTTTAAATAATTTAACCACAGAAAATCATAATTTATCAAAGTCGATTGAACAATTTCGTCAAAAAATTAATGATGAATTTTTAGTTAGAATTGAAAAAGTTGAGAAGCTTTCCAACCATGTTTTTGAAGTGTTTATCAAGGCTCCGCTTTTAGCAAAACAAACTGAAGTTGGACATATTTTTCGTTTGCAAAATTATCACGCTTTAGCGCCAAAAATTTCTGATCAGTTAATGGCAATGGAAGGAGTTCCCGTTACTGCTTTAGAAATTGATCGCGAGCTTGGCATTATTAGCGGCATTGTTGTTGATTATGGCGGTTCTTCAAGTTTGATTAAAAATTTTAAAGCAGGCGAGCCTTGTATTTTTATGGGTCCAAGCGGTAAGCCTACCGAAATTAGTCAAAATGAAACTGTAGTTTTAATTGGCGGCGGTCGTGGCAATCAACCTTTAACAGCTCTTGCGCAAGCTTTTAGTAAAAATAATTGTCGGGTTTTTTTCTTTGCTGGTTATCGCCACAGCTCTTTTATTATTCGTGAAGATTTAATGAAAAATTCTTGTGAAAAATTAATTATTGCAGTTGAAGAAGATGCGCAAAATCTTTATTTTAAAGGCTCAGTAGTTGAGGCGCTGCAAAATTATTTTACTAATAATACACAAAAAATTGATCGTATTTTTACAATTGGCAATGATCAAATGATGCATCAAATTGCCAAGTTGCGTCATCAGAATTTAGTGCCATCAATTACTAATGCTAAGATTGCCATCACCAGTTTGAATGCTCCAATGCAATGCATGTTAAAAGGTGTCTGTTCGCAATGTTTGCAAAAAAAAATTAATCAGAAAGGCGAGGTGGAATATTTTTATGCTTGTGCTAATCAGGATCAAAATATGGATTATCTGGATTTCAATCATTTGCATCAGCGTTGCCAACAAAATTCTCTGGCAGAAAAAGTTTCTAAACTTTGGATTAAATACCTAAATGATGCCAATTTCTATCTTAAATGATGCAATTGAATTTTTCAGGACTCATCTTTGTGTAACTACCAAAAAGACGAAGCTGATTTGGAAAATAGACACTGTTAGCTAATTATTTTTAGCACAGATTTTGGAATGTTTTTAGCGCTTTTTTGATAAAATTAAGATAAATATCTGGATATATTTTGAATAATTTTATCAAAAAATAAGCAAAAACAGTTCTAAATACGGGATGAAAATAATTAGCTAACAGTGTCTA
>JANRKR010000059.1:0-12042 GCA_033763375.1 Rickettsiales bacterium | reverse complement strand
ATGAAGTCATTAATTCTATTAATTCCTTAGGCAAACAAAAAAGCATTGTTGTGTTGTTGGATCAAGTTACAGATCCGCATAATGTTGGTGCAATAATGAGAAATGCTGCAGCATTTTCAGTTGATGCGGTCATCACCACAGAGCATCATGCGGCAAGTGAATCTGCAAGTATGGCAAAAGCTGCAAGTGGTGCGATGGATATTGTGCCTTTTGTTCGAGTTGGAAATCTGGCCGAAACAATGAACATTTTGAAAGAGCATGGTTACTGGTGCATTGGCATGGATATGCTGGCGCGCGTTGACGTCAAAACTGCATCAATGTATGACAAAATTGCACTTGTCATGGGCTCGGAAGGAAAGGGAATGCGCCGCTTAACACGAGAGCATTGTGACTTATTAGTGAAGCTTGAAATATCAGAAAAAATGGAAAGTTTAAACGTTGCAAATGCAGCTGCTGTTGCTTTATACATATTGCACCAATAATCAACGCTACCACTCACTTATGGAACAGAAACAAATCAAATTTACCAATTTCAGCATCGCAAATAATCTTCCGCTGGCACTTATTGCAGGACCTTGCCAGATGGAATCAAGAGATCACGCACTTAAAACCGCTGAAGAGTTGATTAACATCACGCAAAAGCTCAATATTGGCTTCATTTATAAATCTTCTTTTGATAAGGCAAATCGTTCCAGTATTGACGGCGAGCGTGGCGCTGGCTTAGAAAAAACTTTACCAATTTTTGCTGAAATTAAAAAACATTTTAATTGCCCAATCATCACTGATATTCACAATGAAGAACATTGCCGCATCTTGGCAAAACAAGATGAAATTGACATTTTACAAATTCCAGCTTTTTTATGTCGTCAAACTGATTTGTTGGAAGCGGCAGCAAAAACCAACAAAATAATTAATATTAAAAAAGGACAATTTCTAGCGCCGTGGGATGCCGCAAATATTGTAAAAAAAATGGATCACTTCGGAAATAAAAATGTTATGTTAACTGAACGCGGCGTCAGCTTTGGCTATAACACTTTAATTTCTGATATGCGTTCTTTACCAATAATGGCAAAAACTGGCTGTCCAGTTGTATTTGATGCAACTCATTCAGTACAACAACCAGGTGGACTTGGCGGCGCCAGCGGCGGACAACGCGAATTTGTTGAAACTTTAGCATCAGCTGCAATTGCCGTTGGTGTTGCGGCAGTTTTTATGGAAGTTCATCAAGATCCTGATAATGCGCCATCTGATGGTCCGTGCATGGTGCGTCTGGATAATTTAGAAAAACTTTTAACCAAATTAAAAAAGTTTGATCAAATTGCTAAATCTTAAAACCAACATATGAAAAAACTTTTGGTAATTGACGATGACACACGTCTGCGCAATCTTTTGGGACGCTTTCTTGATGAAAATGGTTTTGTGGTTGCTCTTGCTAAAGATACTACAGAAGCAAAAAATTTAATGCTGCAAACCAATTTTGATTTACTGATTGTTGATGTTATGATGCCAAATGAAAATGGTTTTGAGTTCACCTCAGCGTTGCGTCAATCTTCAAAAATTCCACTTATAATGTTGACAGCGCGCGGAGAATTTGAAGATCGCATCAAAGGTTTGGAAGCTGGCGCTGACGATTATATTCAAAAACCTTTTGAACCAAAAGAACTATTACTGCGCATCAATAATATTTTAAAAAGAGTTAGCGCCACAAATATAACTTCTGATGTTTGTCACTTTGGCAACTTCACTTTTAATCTTACAGATTCAAGACTTAAGAAGGATAATGAATTTATTCATATTACTGATTCTGAAGCTAAAATCTTAGCAATTTTATGCAAAGAGCAAGGACAAGTTGTTAGCCGAGAAAAACTTGTCAACCTTTTGGGCGAGATTGACGAAAGAACTATTGATGTACAAATTACCAGACTGCGCCGCAAAATTGAACAAAATCCCAAACAGCCCAATTATCTGCAAACCGTCAGAAACCAAGGTTATGTAATTTACTCGTAAGATATTAGGAAAAAATTGACTTCACAGATAATTAGGCACTGTCAGCTAATTTATCACCAATTATGAATATTGAAATTTCGATTTAGCTCTTAAAAAAATACCCGTATGTACCTTTAACATACGGGTGGGGTTCCCCACAAGCGTGGGGCGCGGCTCACGGCCGCGTTGCCGTATCCCAAAGGGATAAAGGCTAAAAAATAAATTTAGTGACAATAATTCTTAAGAATCTTCCATTCATCTTTATTTAAAACTTGATACGAATCTTCATTGCTAAAACTTTGCGCCATTTTAATTCGCGATACGTTTGAAGGATGATCAGAAATAAAATTTGCAAAAGATTTTTCGTTTTCCATGCGCATGAAAAAATCCCTAATCCCTTGATTACTAACTTGGGCTTTTTGTAGACGAATAAAAGCTTGCCTATCGGCTTGCGCTTCTTTTTCTTTGCTAAAAGTTATGTGGGAAAAATATTTTAACCAAGCAGTAGCTGATGAATCTTTACCCAAGAACAAATTTAAACTTTCAAAAGTCAAAAAGTGCAAAAATATACTTTCAATAATATGACGCTGGCTTACATGTTCAATTTCATGAGCTAAAACTCCAGCAAGCTCTTCGCCAGAATTAGCGCTTTCTAGCAAAGCCGAATTGATTCTGATTTCTCCGCCTAAAGATGCAAAAGCATTGACTTCATCGCTTTTTAAAATTTTTACATTTATTGAAAATTTTTTATCCGACTCATCTAATGGATAAATTCTTTTGATAAGTTTTTCTAAAATTTTTTGCCCGGAAAAATTATGCCGACATTCATTTAAGTCATAATTTATTTTTAGAAATTGTGCTAATTTTTTTTCATTTTCCCATGAAACTGAGCGCGATATTGGATTTAAAGCTAAAAAAAATCCACAGCCAATGAATATAGCAATTATGATCCAGCCAACACCAATTAGTTTTCTAATCATTCTTTTTAAATATTATTTTCCCAAGATGACCGAAACTAAGTAAAATATAGCTAAAATTATAATTGTGATAATTGATAATGGTCCTTTTTGAGTGATTGAAGCAGATTCAACTTCACCACGAGCCGATAATTTATCTCCTTGCGATGTATCAACAAAAGTTTCGCGATCCTGAATTATAGCTTGCGGCGGCAAAGTTTCACTTAAAGTTGTAAGATCTGAAACTTTTTTTACCGCAGTTCCAATTACCATAAATTCAACCAAACCACTACCTAAATCATAAATATGAGTTTTAACACCGACAACTCGATCAGCACCACATTTTTCAGCCGCTTCTTCAAGGCGATTAAAAGCTTTTTCCCGAGCTTCGTAGAGAACTTCGGTAAGACTTTCAACTTTTCCACCAATAAAACTTTTAATGGTAGAAGTAATGCCTGCAGTAAATCCAAGCGAATAAACCGAAACACCCATAACTAATTCAATTGGCATATAACCAATATTTACAAGGTTCCACATTTCTTCGTTAGTCATATCAGAAGTTACAGGATCATTAGCAAAATTTTCTAAAATAGCATGATTTGAAGCGGTTCCAAGCATCATCATTTCTTGCGTTCCAAGAAGCGGCATAATTGAAGTTTGAATTCCAATAATGGCGTTGGCACCTACTTTTTTGGCCTCGTTTTTAATTCTTTTCAGTGCTAAATTACGAGTTTTTTCAAAAATTTTTGTATATTGTGGAACTTCGCCTCGCGCTAAACCTCTAATTGCACCAAAAATACTTCCACCAACGCCAATAGAATAAGCAATATTGCTAAAAACAAAACTAATCGGTTGAAAGCCAGCATCTAATTGACAATATAATTCTTGAGCATTTGCCGAAGTTGAAAATAACATTTGATCTTTGTTTTCGCTATGAATTGTTGAACCAATTGCAATAAATTCTAAATTACCAATATGATTAACTATATCAAATGAAACTCCGGCAATTCCAATACCACCGTAACTTTTGGCTTCTTGCATCATTTTATCAAAAGCATGTTTTCTGCCTTCATGAACTAAATTTGTAACTTCTTCAACTTCTCCACCAGCAAGAGTTGAAAGCCCAGCGCCAATACCCCGAAGAGCTCCAAGCGCAATTACATTATTACCTAGACAAAGTTGACCAGCATCAAAATTTAATTTATTTAAACAAAAAATTTCATTACCAGAAAAGCCCGATACGCGTGTATGTTCAAATTTTTTCATAATTGAATATTTTAATTTAAGAGCGGTCCTAAGAATTTTTAATTCTTAAAAATTAAAGCTTTTATCCCTTTGACATACGGCAACACGGCATTAGACACCTCACGCTTGCGGGTAACTTCGCCCGTATGTTAAAAGTATACACGAAGAAATTAATAAAATAAATCCAAGCAAGTAAAGCGATTTC
This sequence comes from Rickettsiales bacterium, assembly GCA_033763375.1. Taxonomy (GTDB): domain Bacteria; phylum Pseudomonadota; class Alphaproteobacteria; order Rickettsiales; family UBA1997; genus UBA2645. The sequence continues at coordinate 7,650 of JANRKR010000059.1, read as the reverse complement.
TAATAAATTTAGCAAACATAATACAATCTTGATATTGCGACTTGGAAAGACCTAAAGATTGTGGCGAAGTTTTGATTTTAAAATGAGTAAAAATTTTTTTAAGCCTCTTGTCGTCGAAGTAAATTTTTTGTAAGTCTTGCCTTATTTTTTGCCAGTTTTTTTGCAGCAAAATATTAATCTGATTTATTTTTTTTTGGCTAAAAATTTTTTTTTGAAATTCTACTGCGCATTCTTTTGCAATTTTTTTACCAAAAAAATTTTCGATTTCGACAATTGAAACAAAGCTTCTGGTAATAGATAAAGGAAATTTGGCGGAATATTTATCAAGTAATTTTTTTTGTAATTTAGCAACGGTTAAACTTGTCACGGCAATTTGTTGACCATGTAAAGTTTTGGCAGCAATTTTAGGAAATTTCATGCTAATTGTATGAGCAATTAAATGCTCGCTTTGACTTGCAGGATAAGAGCCATCAGCGATTGTCATTCCTTGTCCAGAAAGCAAAAGAATTTCAATTAAAAGCTTTAAAAAACTTTCATCTTGTAAAGAAAATTTGGCAAAATTTTTAACAAAAAATTTCATTTTTTTACGCAAAATTTCAAAAGGTTTTTTGTCAAATTTACTACCTAAAATTCGATGCGATAAATACCAATCAAACCAGCAACAATAAAAACATAAACTGTCGCCAATTCCAGCTTTTGTAAGTTCAAGAGGCGCTGATTTTAAAATTTTCAAATCACAAAAAACCGCTTTCGGTAAAGTTGCGGGTAAAGTTTTTTTATGACCAGAAATTGTGATTGAAGCATTTTTAGATAAATATCCATTCATTGACGCTGCCGAAATGAAAATAGCGTAAGGAATATTTTTTTGTGCTGAGCTATATTTACATAAATCGCTGATTGTGCCGCTGCCAAGTGCCAAAATAAAATTACAATTTTCTGATGCTTCATAGATTTTTTGAAGATTTTTCCAATCAGCTTGCGGATTTTTTAAAATTAAGATTTTAGTAAAATTATCTAAAAATTTTTGAGGAAAAAATCTTTGACAATTTTGCCAGATTTTTTGATCGCTGACAAAAAGAATCTTTTGATCAGCTTTAATAAAATTACTATTAAAGCTTGTCATTAAAGCTTTGGCATCACCAAAAATTAATTGAGGGAAAATCACAATCTAAGAAAAATTCATGAAAATAAACTTGTGAGATAAAATTGATTTTCTAACTTGCGCGCCTTCAATTTAAGGCATCAATAAAAAATCAATTCAGCAATTAAAATCATTTAACTAACTTTGTAATGGAAAATCTTCAATTATTTTTATTAATTCTGCAGGTAATAATCGCCTTTTTGATGATTATTTTAGTTTTACTACAAAAATCTGATGGCGATTCTCTTGGTGGAATTGGCGGCGGTTCTGGCGGTCTTAACTCGGTAATGTCTAGAAAAACCTCAGCAAATATTTTAACTAAAATCACTATGGTTTTGATTGGAATTTTTATGTTGAATTGTCTGGTTTTAGCGTCACTTTCCAACGCTTCTCGTAACTCAATCAAAAAGGAATTAGAAAAAACCATTCAAGAGCAAGAAAATTCTGCAACTCCAATTAAAAATCCTTCAGCGCCAAAGGTTGAATAACTAATTAAAAAATATGAAAGCAACAATCTTAAATAAAACCCACATTGCTCAAGGCGCTAAAATGGTTGAATTTGCTGGTTATAATATGCCAGTTCAATATCAAGAAGGCATGTTAAAAGAACATGAATGGGTGCGCGCTGGCAATGTAGGAATTTTTGATGTTTCGCATATGGGACAATTTTTTATCGAAGGCGAAAATGTGGTAAAATTTTTATCACACATCACGCCAACTGACTTTTCTCTAAGCACGCCAAATCAAGCCAAATACACGGTTTTAACCAATCACGATGGTGGAATTATTGATGATTTAATAATCACCAAAATTACCGATAATAAATTTTTTATTGTTCTAAATGCTGGCTGCAAAGAAAAAGATGCGGCTTGGATTCGCAAAAATTTACCTGCTGGAATTTCTTTTATCGAACTTTCTGACCGCTCTTTAATCGCAATTCAAGGCGAAAAAGCAGAAGCAGTTTTACAAAAGTTTTTAAACGATAAAAATTTATCCGAATTGCCTTACATGAATTTAGGTGAATTCACTTTAAAAAACGGTGAAGAAGTTTTCATCAGTCGCACTGGCTACACTGGCGAAGATGGTTTTGAAGTTTCAATTAAAAATTCTGCTGCTGAAAAATTCTGGCTTGAATTGTCAGCGCAATCTGAAGTTAAACCAATCGGTTTGGGTGCCCGCGACTCGCTGCGCCTTGAAATGGGCTATCCGCTTTATGGTCATGATTTAGACGATACAACTTCGCCAATTGAAGCTGGAATTGGCTGGGTTATGAGTAAAACCAATCACAATTTCATTGGCGCTAATCGCATTTTAAAAGAAAAAGCTGAAGGCGTAAAAAGAAAAAGAATGGGCGTGAAGCTTCTAGATCGCGGCATCGCACGCGAAGGCACTGAAATTAGAAAAGACGGTAAAAAAATTGGCTTTTTAAGTTCAGGTGGATTTTCACCAAATCTAAAAGTTTCAATCGGCCAAGGCTATTTTGACACTAGTTTGGCAAAAATCGGCGATAATGTTAGTGCGGTTGTGCGCGATCGCGAAATCCCTGCAATTCTAACTTCAGCAGTATTTGTTGAGGCAAAAACTAAATCTGTCAAAACTAAATAATCTGTTGCGAATGCACGAATTTATTTCGTGCGTAGCAACTCAATATTAACTAAATTTAAGCTCAGCTTAAATTTAAAACGGAGTGCTTATGAAATTTACTAAAGATCACGAATGGATTAAAGTTGAAGGCGATGTTGCTACAATCGGAATTACCGAATATGCCGCTGAAGCCTTGGGCGAGTTGGTTTATGTTGAACTGCCAAAAGTTGGTAATAAATATGAAAAACACGCTGCTTTTGCAGTTGTAGAATCTTCAAAATCAGCAAGCGACGTTTATATTCCAGTTGCTGGTGAAGTTGTTGCAGCTAACGATTCTCTGACTTCAGCTCCAGAATTAATCAATAACTCTTCTTACCAAGACGGCTGGATTGCTAAAGTAAAAATGTCTAATCCTTCTGATCTTGATGATGCGATGGATGAAGCGGCTTACAAAGATTTTCTAAAAAATCAGTAAAGCCATCAACAACTTGATCAAATTCGAAAATTTTATTTGTTGATCTAAGTTGAATTGCTACAAGCCTAATAAATTAGCATATCTGCAACAGATTTTTTATTTTTAGAAAATCAACTTCTTCAATCAGATTTTTTATATTATTTATCTGGGCAAGGCTTTTTGTCGATTATAAAAATAATATAATGACGCCAAAAGCGCACAGAAAACGCAGCAAAGAATAATAATTATATGAATATACTGATTGATTAATTGACGATTTTTGCCGATTTCAAACCCTAAAAACACCAAAATTGATGTCCAAATTAAAGAGCCAAAAGTTGTATAAAGACAAAATAATTTAAAATTCATTTTAGCAATTCCCGCTGGAAGCGATATAAAATGCCGCACTCCGGGCAACATTCTACCAATAAAAACTGATATTGGTCCATGACGCGTAAAATAATCTTCAACTTTTATTATAGTCTCTGGCTTGATAAACAGATATTTGCCAATTCTGAATAAAACCGCTCTGCCCGCAAATTCTGCCAAATAGAAACTAAATATTGCACCGATAAGATTTCCCAAAACTCCAACTATTATTAAAAGAGCAAGATTCATTTTGCCTTCAGCTACCGCGAATCCTGCTGGAATCATCACTAACTCACTTGGAATTGGAAAAGCGGTACTTTCCAAAAACATACCAATAAAAATTCCTAAATAACCAACCTGATCGATAAAATTAATTAAAAAATTTACCGATGAGTTAAAAATCTCGTGCATAAATTTTTTAAGATAAATTTTGTGAAACAAATTTTTGTAAGTCAGCTTTTGAGATTCTGCTACTACGTTTGCTTTCAATGATTGAGCGCAGCTTGTTATAAGTATTATTAAGATCGTCATTGATCAAAATAAAATCATATTCGCTAAAATGACTAATTTCATCACGAGCTTTTTTCATACGGTTTTGCACAATTATTTCTTGATCCTGAGCGCGCCCGCGTAGTCTTCTCTCCAACTCTTGCAATGATGGCGGCAAAACAAAAATTGAAACTACCGCATCGCGATCAAAGCTTTGTTTTATTTGGCGCGCACCTTGCCAATCAATATCGAAAAGTACGCAACTGCCATTTCTTAATTCATCATCAACTAATTTTTTTGGCGTTCCATATTGATTGCCAAAGACTTCCGCATGTTCAAGAAGTTGATTTTCCTGCATCATTTTTTCAAAACGATTTTTATCGATAAAATGATAATGCTGACCTTCAATTTCTTGTGGTCTTTTTTGGCGCGTTGTTACTGATATTGAAAGCTTGATCAAAGGATCATTTTGAATTATCATGCGACAAAGCGTTGATTTACCAGCGCCCGATGGAGAGGAAATTATAATTAAAAACGGCTCATAATTAATGAACATTGATTATTCTTCATCTTTAACGATTGAAATATCTGGCGCATCTGGCGCTTTCATTCCAACAACGTGATAGCCAGCATCAACGTGCAAAGTTTCGCCAGTCACGCCAGCGCCAAGTTCACTTAGTAAAAATACACCAGCGCCACCAACATCTTGTAAAGTTACGTTGCGACGCAGTGGCGAGTTATATTCATTCCATTTAAAAATTAATCTAAAATCACCAATTCCACTTGCTGCTAAAGTTTTTACAGGCCCTGCTGAAATTGCGTTAACGCGAATATTGTCTTTGCCCATGTCCATTGCTAAATAACGTACGCTTGCTTCTAAAGCCGCTTTGGCAACGCCCATTACGTTGTAATGTGGCATAACTTTTTCAGCACCATAATAACTTAAAGTAATGATGCTGCCGCCTTCCGCTTTTTTCATCAAAGGTTCAGCTTCTTTAGAAACTGCAACCAAAGAAAAAGCTGAAATATTCATGGTGTTGGTAAAGTTACCGTGAGAAGTATCTAAATATTTTCCGCGCAATTCTTCTTTATCGGAATAAGCAATTGCATGAACTAAAAAATCTAGCTTTCCCCATTTTTTATCAAGCTCTGCAAAAACATTTTTTATAGATTGCGGATCGTTAACATCGCAAGGCAAAACAATATCGGAACCAACTGAAGCAGCTAAAGGCTCGACACGTTTTTGTAAAGCTTCGCCTTGAAAAGTAAAAGCTAAATCAGCGCCATATTTTTTAGCTTCTTCAGCAATGCCCCAAGCAATTGAACGATTATTGGCAACGCCCATAATTAGACCTTTTTTTCCTGCAAGAATTGTCATGGTTAATTTTTTATTAATTAGTAATTGAAAATGAGTTTTATGACTGTTGCGTAAATTAAGCTTTTGCAAAAAATTTATAAAGAGCGAAAAACGAAATAACGACAAATTTTATAACCAAAAGACAGAATTTGCGACAGCCCTAATAAAGCCAAGGAACTTGCTTACGATTATGCGTTTCGAAGTCTGTGATTTTATCAGATTTTTTTAGAGTTAAACCAATATCGTCAAGACCTTCAAGCAAACAATATTTTTTAAAGCTATCAACTTCAAAATTGTAAATTTTATTGGCGGCGCGCACTTCTTGTTTTGGCAAATCGACAGTAACAATATTATTTTCATCACCAGCAAATTCTAATAATTCATCAATTTGATTTGTTGGCAAAATTACCGGCAAAATTCCATTTTTAAAACAATTATTAAAAAAAATATCAGCAAAAGAAGGAGCAATTATACAGCTAATACCAAAATCAATTAAAGCCCAAGGCGCGTGCTCTCTACTTGATCCACAACCAAAATTATCTTTAGCAATTAGAATTTTAGCTTGGCGATAAGCCGGCTTATTCAAAACAAAATCGGCAATTTCTTTTTCCTTCAAATCGAAGCGCATTTCAAAAAAAAGATTTTTACCCAAACCGGTACGAGCAATAGTTTTTAAAAATTGTTTAGGAATGATCATATCAGTATCGATGTTGATCAAAGGCAAAGGCGCAGCAATTGAAGTTACGATGTTAAATTTATGCATTACAAAGTTAGGTAAGTTTAAGTATGAGAAAATAAATAAAACAGCTGAAGGTTAAATTACAAGCTTGATTAGAGTTAATCAAATTCAAACTATGTCTGGATTAAGTTAGGATTAAACAACAGCGTTATTAACTATAAATTATTTATTTTTTTCGAATAGCTTTCTTACTTCCTCTTGCACTATTTTTTCAACCAAGCTTTGTAAATGCTCATCAAACCACGCTTGCAATTTTGGCTCCAGCATTTGCATAGTTATTTTAGAAATGTCAGTCGTTGGTAAAGTTTTTTCTAAATTATTAGGCAAAACTTCTGTAGTAAAAATTTCCGGCAAAACTTTTACAGAATTTGAATCTTCAATTTGATCAATCATAGTTTGATTCGATTGCGATAATTCTTCTGATTGCTGATTCATATTTGATTCCAATTCTGCAAAGTTTTTTGGAGCTTGCGTAAGAGCTTCTTCAGGCTTTGATAACAAGACTTCTGAAATTGACAATGTTGGTAATTCTCTTCTGGATTCTTTCTTAAAATTTTGATCGTCATATTCTTGAATATTATCGACCTTTGTAATTTCTGATTTTGCACTTTCTAGCTCAGTATTTTCTACTTTTGCAGCCTCTGTTTTTGCAACCTCTGATTGATGAAAATTATTATTTTCAGCAAAAGATTTTAGATTAATTGGTTGAGTGTTTGAAGATTGGCTTAGCGATTTTAGCTCTGGCAATTTTAAATCTTGTAAAAATTTATCATCATCATCTTCAAGATTTTGATCTAGTGGCTTTGGATCTAAAGGTTTTTGCTGCGATTTTTGTACTTCCTCTTCTTTTAATAACTCGTCTAAATCTATATCATCAAGATCTTGCAAAAACTTTTTTTCTTTATCTTCTTTTGCATCTGAGATTGGTTGTTTTTGTGGATTTGGGTCAAGATTTTCATTTGGCTTATTACTATCATTTTTAACTTCTTTGGCAATTTCAGAATCAATTTTTTGATCAGAATTTTGTAAATCTTGCGCCTGATTTAATGAATTATTTTTAATTTTATTTTTTTCTAATTTCAGTTCTTCTTCCAAATCGCTTAAATCATCTAAACCAAAATCATCCAAAGCCTGTTCATTTTTAGAAGCTTCGGTTGCAACTTTATTTTCTTTAGCATTTGCAATAGTTTGGGAATTGGAAGAATTTATTTGTGCAGCATTATTTGCAACTTCAATTGAAGAAGATTTGGCGGAATCTTCCATTTTTGTTGTTGAATCAACATTTTTTATCTCTTGTGGTTTTTCTGTTTCCTGAATTTCGTCAATATTTTGTTTGATTGGAGTAATATATTCGAATTCATCATCTCCTTGAAAAGTAGTAACTTTTTTGGAATTCTGATCCAGCTTTTGCATCTTCTTTTTGATATTTTCTAAAATAGAAATAGTGCTTTTTTCTTTCATGAAAATCCTTTATATACTTAAAGTGCAGTTAAATTTAAATTTTTTAAATTGCTTGG
>JANRKR010000058.1:0-7051 GCA_033763375.1 Rickettsiales bacterium | reverse complement strand
ACGTGATCGTTTGGATGAATTGGCGATTTTCCACCTTTTTTTCCAGTTGCCTTTTCGTTAGCAACTGATGCAATTACTTCGTTAACATTCATGTTGGTTTGCGTGCCAGAGCCAGTTTGCCATACAACTAAAGGAAAATGATTTTCATAAAACCAATCAAATTTTAAGAGAATTTCATCAACCGCCGCAACAATTTTATCCGCCAAATCAGGTGAGAATTTTTTAAACTCGTCGGATTTCGAATCAGTCAACATAATTTCTTTGTTGGTTAAAGCCGCCGCTTTTTTAATAAGCAACATGGCGCGCACCACTTCTTTGGGCATTTTATGTCCTGCATTATCGGTGCAGATTGGAAAATTTTGAATTGAGCGTTGAGTTTGCGCTGCGTAATAAGCGTCAGCTGGAACCTTAATTTCGCCAAAAGAGTCAGATTCAATACGAAAATTTTGAGACATTTTTTTAAAAAGTTGATTTTACTAAAAACTGAAATCTATTGCGGAAGCACGAATTCACTTCGTGCGTAGCAATTCAATTTAGACTAAATTCAAACTGCGTTTGAATTTCAAATTAAGACAAACAAATTTTAACAAACTCTTCCACGTCAAGACTTGCCTTGCCAACCAATAAACCATTCACATTTTCAATTGCTAAAATTTCTGCGGAATTTTGCGAACTAACCGAACCGCCATAAAGCATAAAATATTCTTCGGCGCGATCATTTAGTTTCTCGTTAAATATTTTTTTAATTAATTTAGCAATTTCAGCAATTTGTTCTTTTGATGGCGTAATGCCAGTTCCAATTGACCAGATTGGTTCATAAGCAATTATCATTTTATTAAATTTTACATCTTTGGGAATTGAATGAATTATTTGTCTGTAGACAAATTCTAAATGTTTGCCTTGATCTCTTATTTCTTTGCTTTCGCCAACACAAATTATTGGAATTAAATCTTTAGCAAGTGCAGCTGAAATTTTTTTGGCAATAATTTCATCACTTTCAAAATGTCCGGCGCGTCGCTCGCTATGACCTAGAATTACATATTCGCAACCAATTTTTTGCAGCATTTCCGCACTAACATCACCAGTAAAAGATCCAGAATTTTCAAAATGACAATCTTGTGCGCCCAACTTTATTTGTCGATTACTTAGGACAATTTCAGTTACTTCTTCTTCAGATAATTGGCTTACATCTTTATTTTGATATTTAAGTAAAGTTTCTAATTTTTTGAATCCATTTTCCATTAAATTGCTGTCAATATAATCAATCATAAAAACCGGCGGACACAGCACAATTTCAAGTTGTTCAGATTTTGATTTGGCTTCAGCATAATTTTTAGTAAAAACATCAAGCCAAGAATCTGCTTCAATAAAAGCATAATTCATTTTCCAATTGGCAGCAATTATTTTTTTCATGAGTAAGTAGCAATTAGTTTTTTTAAAGGCTCGCCGATAATTTCATAGCGCCAGCCTGTAAGGGTTTTTTCGATTGATTTATTGTCGCAGATTAAATTTTTTAAAGTGTTATTAGTGATTAAAATTTGTTCTTTTAAATTTTCTTCACGGGCAATTTTAGCAACTAATTCTTTAGCTTTCTTGTAAAGATTTTTTTGTTCATCACTCATAAAATTATTTTCTCCTTTAGAAGAAATTTTAGAAGAAATTTTATGAGCAAAGATTTTATCTTCGTCAAAATCTTCATTGATAATTTTTTTAATTTCAGAAATTTTTTGTTCGTCTAAAGTTAGATCAAAATCTTTTTCATAAGCAATACGTTCAACCACATAATCGCGCATAAAATGTTGTCGCGGTAAATTTAACTTTTTTGCCCAGCCTTCGCGCCATAAAATCAGATTTTTAATTTTGTTGATTTGTTCGCGCGATTTGCCTTTGAAAGAAAAATTCTTAAAAAGATTTTCCACCGATTCTGTTGTTGCCTTATCAACAAAAATTCTCATTTCCTGTTCATACCATTCCTGACGTTTTTTTTGCTTCAGAACTTCAGATAGTTTTTGATAAATTTCTTCTAAGAAAATTACATCACAAAGCGCATATTCTAATTGTTTTAAGCTTAATGGTCGCTTTTGCCAGTCGCTTCTTTGCAAAGTTTTATCGATATTTTTTTGTAATAAAATTTCCGCCAAATTTGAATAGCCGGTGTTAAAACTAAAGCCGCAAAAATTTGCCATAATCTGAGTATCAATAACACTGAAGGCTAAATCTTCTAATAATTTTTTTTCAATTCTGCCAAATTTTTGACAAAAAATTTGTAAATCTTGCAACGAAGCGTGAAAAATTTTAGTAATATTTCGATCAAAAATAATTGTGATTAGAGGCTGAAGATCAATTCCTGAAAGCGCGTCAATAATAAATAATTTTTGTTGATTAGAATTATTTACAGCAATTTGAATTAAAGACAAAATTGGATAATAAGTTTTTTCACGAGTAAATTCAGTATCAATTGCCACTAACTTTGCCTGATCAATCAATTTAATAACTTCGCTCAAAGCCTGATTGTTGGTTATATAATTTTGAGTATTGAGCATATTTTATCTTAAATCACTCTTCCATTATAACCCAAAACTCTGGCTTCTTTTGGAGTGCAAAAGGAATTAGGTTTACGTTCACGAGCATAATCAATAGAGGCAATTTCAACTATTTCGTTTACCTCTTGTGATTTTAGAGAATTTTCCAAACGCTCCACGCCATCGGAAAAATTTCTATAACTTTCATATTTTCCGGCGCCCAAATTAATGATAAAATTATCGTTAAAATCTTTTGAACAATCGGCAATTTTTTTAGCTTTTTCTTTTTTGATCTCGTCATTAGAATTATCAGAAAGTCGGTCAAATTCTGCGATTTGTTGATTTCCTGCTGCTTTAGCCAAATCAATTTCACCTTTATTTATCAAGCTTGAATCAATTGCTGCAAGCAACAAAAATCTTTCTGTTAATTGTTTTTTAAAAGATTCATTTTCATTGAGAAATTTTATAATTTCTGCCGCAGAAAGATCGGTAAAATTTTTGCCGTTAACATCCAAATCAAATATATTTTTTCCATTCAATTGTTGATCGCCAAAAAACTTCAACATAATTGGTTTTACTGAATAGTCTTGAAGATAATTTTCAAAAAACTCTGCCAGTTTGGCATCAAGATTAGCTTTTTTTTGAATTTCAAACTTTTTTTCAACAAATCTTTTGGCTTCTGTTTCTTGGTTTTGCTTAATTTCTTTATAAAATTTTGGTAAGGAATCTTCTAAAATTTTGCTATGTTTTTTTTCCAACTGTTTTGTTTCTCTGCTATTCTTCAACTCTTCCGGAGCCGAAGTTATTGGGTAAGTTGCGGCGATACCAAGCAAAAGCAATGGCGAACCTAACAATGGCGAACCTGCCACCATCAAGTTTTGTCCAATCTGACTATCAGTAATGCAATTAACCGTATCGCAAAGCGAATTCAAAATTGGAGTATTATCAAAAATTGCCTGAACTGCTACATCAATTTTCATGCCTGCCATTACAGTTCCAAAAGGACCAAAAGCATCGCTGGTAACAGCTTTTCCCATGCCTTCGCCAATCGATCCTTCACCAAAAAGCGGACCAAAAATTTCTGTCAAAGGATCAATGTAGGAAAAAACATGACCGGCAATTGAAAAAGCGCCAATTGGCGTAAGTATTAAAAACATTGATAAAGCGCGATATTTCCATAACTCGTCATCTTTGTTAAGTTTTTCCTGCATATCACTTAACATAGTATCGTGATATTTTTGTATTTCTTCATCCATCTTTTTGATTTGCGCCTGATAAGCTAAATCGTCTGATCTGATCTCGTCATTGATTAATTTTTCAATAGTTTCGCAAGATGCGATATCAATCAAGTCATTGGAAGAGCCTATTTTTTCTTGGATTCTGCGCAGCACTGAAGAGTAAGAACTGACATCAAGACTTTTTTGATTAAGTAAATCTTGTAGCAAAGCTTCTTTGGTCAAAGAATATTTTCTGGCATAGTTTGAATCTAAAATATTTGATTGATGCCAAATGCCGCGACCAGCATAATTAGTAATTGAGCGCAAAGCCGCTAGACTTTGTGAAAATCCGCTTTTGGTAAATTCAGTAATTTTATCTTCAGATCTGGCAGTTCTTAGTTTTTCTTTTTCATCATCCAAAAGATCGCGACCATTTTTCATCATATTTTCCAAACGCGCTATATTCATATCGGCAAAATCTAAAGCTTCGTTGTTAGCTTTAAATACTTGTTTATAATAACTCTCTGGCGGTCTAGTTACATAAACCCTTGGCGAATCATGCTCTTTTATTTCCAGAGTTCCTGCCGGATTAAAATTGATTCTTGTACTTTCATTTTCTTCTTGTTTGACAAAGCTTTTGACTCCGGCTTTTTGCGGCACAAGATTCACTGCATTAATTTCTGCCAACTGACGAATAGTATTTTTTTTATGCCTTATTGCAATTTCGCGCTCATCAAAAATTTCTTTGGTTAATCTTAAAAATTCTTCAGCATCAGCTCCACCAGCAGTTTGGTTAAATTTATCAAACTGTTCTTGTAAATTTTTTTCTATTAATTTGCTGCGATCTTGAATTTTACGCGAATAAAGACCAGAAATTCTGCTTTTTAAACTATCAAAATCTTTTTGTCTCTCGTCGGCAGTTCTTGTAGATAAAGGCGGAACATTTACAGAAGAATTTGGCATGAGTTAATTTATTTTAAAATTATATTAAGCTAAACGTACTAAAACGTTAATGGGTTTTTGTTCTAATTTAGAGTAAATGGACCCCGTCATGCGACGGGGTGACATCAGTGTTAGTTGTTAACCCTTCTTACTCTTGTCACCCTGCATTACTAGTTGTCACCCCGTCGCATGACGGGGTCCATTTACTCTGGTATTAAGATATGATTAGAACCAAGAGCCCATTAACGGATTAATCAGAAGCTAAAAAACAGTGTCATAAAAAATATTAAAATCCACAATCCAATAATTTAATAAATTGTGGTTAAAGCAAGATTCTACTATTGTCAATTGAGCGCAAACTTAATCGTTTAAATAAATAATAATCATCGAAAAATTAACTGCTCAATTCTTGACATTGAGGTTAAGCGAAATTAGTTTTTTGAAAAATTTCCAATTTAAAAATGAGATTGGCTAACAGTTTCTATTTGCAAGGTAATAATATTTTTGCATAAATCTCATAACCATCAGAAAAATTACGAGGATAAAATGATAAAAAAATTGCTTGTTTTACTTGCGTTAATCTCTCTTAACGCTTGTCACGTCAAAGCAAAAAAGGAAGATTTAAAAACTGAAAATCAACCTAACACTCAACTTGTTGATCAAACTTTAAATCCAAATCCTGATCAAAATTTCCAAACTATTGATAACCCGCAGCAAGCTCAAGCAATGAATCAAGAGCAACAAGCCAAAGATGATGAAATTGAAGTTCAAGATCGCATATTTTTTGATTACGATTCTTCCGAGCTTTCCGACGCTGCCAAAAAAATTCTCGATACTCAATCATTATGGCTAAAAAGTGACGATTCAATAAAAATAACAATTGAAGGTCATTGTGATGAAAGAGGCACCAGAGAATATAACATTGCTTTGGGCGATCGTCGTGCTGCCGCTGCTAAAAATTATTTGGTTAAAACTGGCGGTATCAATTCTAAAAGAATCAAAACCGTTTCCTATGGCAAAGAGCGTCCAGCTTACTTTGGCACTGACGAAGAAACTATTTCGAAAAATCGAAGAGCTGTAACGGTTGTAATTCAGTAATTAGACACTGTTAGCTAATTATTTTCATCCCGTATTTAGAACTGTTTTTGCTTATTTGTTTGATAAAATTATTCAAAATATATCCAGATATTTATCTTAATTTTATCAAAAAAGCGCTAAAAACATTCCAAAATCTGTGCTAAAAATAATTAGCTAACATTGTCTAATTAAGTTAAAGCTTACATCTTTCACCAAAAAAATTTTCAGAAAATAACTTTAAAAAATTTAAAAAAATCTATGAAACTTCAACTAATAAAAAATCTGGCAATTGCTGGTTTTGTTGCCGGCTATGCTTTTAATTCAGCTTTCGCTGACGATGCGGTTATCAAAAAAAGCCTTACTTTTCACTACGACAAATATCCTCAAAGCAGTTACAGTAAAGAAGTTGCGGTTGTTAATTGGAATAGTATCGAAGGAATTTCTCGCTTGGAAAGAACAAAATTTAAAGGTGATTTTTACCGCTTGGCGCATCATTTTAAGCCGCAAATTAATCCCGCAGCTTGCGGACAAGGCGCTGCAACTGTTGTGCTTTCAGCGATTTATGAATTAAATCATAAACCATTTCCAGTAATTGAAGAATGGCCAGTAACAATTGCTGATAAAAAATATCCGCTACAATATCGTCTATTTAATGAAACTAATTTCTTCAATCACAAAACTGATGAAATTCTTGATCGCCGCGCAATTTCAATGAAAGTTACCAAAGAAGATGGCAGTTTTGGTGGTGGCATTGATATTGATGAATTACAAAAAATGCTCAAAGTTCATGGTGTAAAATCCAAACTAGTTAATGTTGAAAAATTCTCCGATGAAAAACTTGAAGACTTTAGAAAATTGGTCAAAGAAGTTGTAAATTCAGATAAGGAATTTTTACTTTTAAACTATGATCATTCTTACAAAGGTTTGATGGGTGGACATTTTTCACCACTTGCCGCTTATGACGAAAAATCTGATTCAGTTTTGATGCTTGATGTTGCAGCACATAGAAATCCATGGATCTGGATTAATCTAAGCGACATTTATCACGCCATGAATACCAAAAACTACGCGCAAACTTCTTATCGCGGTTATCTGATTGTAAAAACTAAGTTATAAACTTCTTGATCACTTCATGAATTTTATTTTAGCAGGTTCAAATTATGGCAATGTCGAGTAACTCCATCTTTTGCTGTGAATTTTGAGCCTGCTAAAATTTATACTAAAAATCTATACCAAAATGTAAATCTTTGCTCTTATTTTAACAAAAGATTTTTGAGGAAAAATCGATGTCTT
>JANRKR010000057.1:0-5252 GCA_033763375.1 Rickettsiales bacterium | reverse complement strand
ATAAGTCCGAAGAGTATAAATACTTAGTTTAATATAGCCGAATAAAAATTACGGAAAATCTTTTAAAATAAAAAACCTAAGCGGTTTTGTTAGAATTTATGAACTCCAGAGCCTGTTTTCAAACCTAATTATTCTCATATTCTAGTTCTATTTTTGCTCTTTTTTTCATGAAATTTTTTAAAATATTTTCCGATATTATAAAAAATTTCATAAAAAAATCGCTAAAAATATGCCAAAATCTGAAACTAATTAGGTTTGCAAACAGACTCTAGTTAATTGCTCTTTCTATCATTACTTTGGCTACTTCCTTGGAAATTATTGCAGATCTAGAATCTTGTTTGGTTTGAGAATAAATTGTTGCACCTTGAAGCAAAATTATAATTTGTTGTGCCAGTTTCTTTGGGTTTTTGCATCCAGCTTTTTTGCAATTTGTAAAAATAAATTTTTCTAAGGAATTAAAAGTTTTTTTACACTCAGATTTAATTTTTTTGTTTCTGCCGTCAAATTCTGAAGTTGCGTTTATGGCAAAACATCCCGAATAATCACTTTTTTTCAGTTTCTCGTTTTTAGCATCAAAAATAGCAATAATTCTTTTAATAGGATTTTTATGTTTGACTTCAATTTGTTTGATCATTCTATCAAAAGAATTTTGACCATAAAATAAGATTGTCTCTCGAATCAAATCTTCTTTGGTTGGAAAGTATTTATACAAGGTTCGCTTTGAAATTCCTGACCTAAGAAGCAGCTTATCAATCGCGGTTGCTTGAAATCCATTTTTGTAAAAACTTTCAAAAGCTAGTTTGATAATTTGGTCTTTTTTATTCATAGTGAAAAATTTTTAAAAAATAATTTTGACAAAAGTAAACTAACTAGTTTATATCTAAAAAGTAAACTATTTGGTTTACCTTAAGTCAATTTAAAATTATTTATGAAAATAGAAAATAAGATTTTATTTATAAGCGGCGCCAATCGTGGAATCGGTAAAGCTTTAGTGGAACAAGCTTTAAAACATAATGCTAAAAAAATTTATACTGCTGCGCGCGATATTTCAAAAATTCCTCAATTTAATGATTCAAAAGTGGTAGCTCTTGAACTTGATATTACTAATCAAGAGCAAATTAAAAACGCTGCTAAAATTGCTTCTGATACGGAAATTTTAATTAATAATGCTGGAGTTGCTTCATTTGGATCGGTTCTTACTGCGCCAATCGATACTCTTAAATTTGATATGGATGTAAATTATTATGGTACGCTGAATTTAACTCGTGCTTTTTTACCAAATCTTCAAAGTAAAATTCAGGCTGCTATTGCTTCAATTTCTTCAGTTGTTGGATTGGCAAGTATGGCAGGAATTGGCGGATATTCAGCTTCCAAAGCAGCTTTATTTTCTGCAATTCAATCAATGCGCGCTGAGTTAAAAGGTAAAATAGAGGTTTATGGAATTTTCCCTGGACCAATTGATACTGATATGGCGCGCGATTTTCCGATGGAAAAAACAAGTGCTAATGTTGCGGCAGAAAATATTTTGCAAGCTATAACTAAAGGAGAAGAAGATATTTTTCCTGATGCGATGTCTAAGCAAGCTTCACAACTTTGGAAAAGCAATCCCAAAGCCTTAGAACAGCAATTTTCTTCAATGTAATTTAACTTAATTTCAAAATTTTATGACTATCTCAATGTATAAATCATCAGTGCCGGTTTTTTTGCATAATCTGGAAAATCTTTCCAATATTCTTAAAAAAGCTGAACAACATGCTAAGGATAAAAAAATTGACGAAAGCGTCTTGATAAATGCGCGTTTGTTTCCGGATATGTTTGCTCTTGTGCGTCAGGTTCAAATTGTCAGCGATATTGTGAAAGGTGCGGTTGCAAGATTATCAGGTTTGGAAAATCCTAGCTTTGCAGATACAGAAACTACTTTTGCTGATTTGCAAGATCGCATTTCTAAAACTGCTAAATTTATCAAAAGTTTTAAGGCTGAGCAAATTGATGGATGCGAAGAAAAAGTAATTAAACTAAAAGTTGGCGGTAATGAAATGGAATTTAGCGGACAAAATTATCTGTTAAATTTTGCGCTACCAAACCTGTATTTTCACATTACGGTAACTTATTCTATTTTGCGCCATAATGGTGTGGAAATTGGCAAAGGTGATTTTTTAGGAAAAATTCAATAATATTAAATTTCGGAATTAAAATTATTTTTAGCCTTTATCCCTTTGGGATACGGCAACGCGGCACGAACCCCGCCCGTATGTTAAAGGTACATACGGGTTATTTTTTAAAACTATCTTGATTCTTTATCGCAGCCTTTATGCAACAGTGTTATTATGTTCATACCACAAAGTTTGCAAATGCACTTTAAAATTATATGAATCACGCATTACTCTCAGAAGTTTTTACTTTCTTGATCGCATCTTGCATTGTCGTGCCTTTGGCAAGAAAATTTAAACTCAGCGCTGTTATTGGTTACTTATTAGTTGGTGTTGTAATTGGTCCAATGTTTTTGAACTTGACCAATAATTCAGAAGGCGCGATGCATCTGGCCGAGCTTGGTATCATCATGATGCTTTTTATTATTGGTCTTGAGCTTGAGCCGGCAAATTTATGGCAATTGCGCAAAGCAATTATCGGAATTGGCGGATTACAAGTTACAATTACAACTATCTGCTTTGCTTTTATCGGAATTATTTTTGGTTTAAAATATCAAAGTAGTTTGGCGATTGCTTTGGCGTTATCATTATCTTCAACGGCTCTAGTGCTTAACTTGTTGCAGGAAAAAAATTTGCTCAATAGCAAAATTGGCGAAACTTCTTTTGCAGTACTTTTGTTTCAAGATATAGCAGTAATTCCGATTTTAATTCTTTTGCCCTTTTTGGCTGAAAATGGTTTTGAAAAAATTTCTTCTGGCAAAACTTTGATTTCAGATATGTCGTCACTAAACCAGATAATTATTGTTTTGGCAGTGATTCTGATTTTAATTTTTGTTGGCAAATTTTTATCGCGTCATTTTTTTCGTTTGATTGCTAAATCCAATCTGCGTGAACTTTTTACCGCTTTATCTCTGGCTTTAATTCTTGGAATTACTTTGTTGGCACAGCAAATTGGAATTTCTCCTGCTCTTGGTGCTTTCATTGCTGGCGTGGTTTTAGCAAATTCGGAATATCGCAAAAATTTAGAAACCGATATAAGTCCATTCAAAGGTTTATTGCTTGGATTATTTTTTATCTCGGTTGGAATGAAAATGGATTTAACTTTGCTGCAAGTTGCACCATTAAAAATTTTAGGAATTGTTGTAGGATTGATGCTCTTCAAAACCTTAATTATGTGGGCTTTAGGACGTGTATTTAAAATATCGAATTGCGATAGTTTGGGATATGCCATGACACTTTGTCAAGGCAGCGAGTTTGCTTTCGTGCTGTTTCAGTTTAGCGAAAAATTGCAGTTAATTGATAATAAAACATCTGGTTTCCTGGCTTTAATCGTTACTCTTTCAATGGCTTTTACGCCTTTCTTAATTTCAATTTTTAATAAAATTGTACAAAAATATTTCAGCTCTCCAAAT
This sequence comes from Rickettsiales bacterium, assembly GCA_033763375.1. Classification (GTDB taxonomy): domain Bacteria; phylum Pseudomonadota; class Alphaproteobacteria; order Rickettsiales; family UBA1997; genus UBA2645. The sequence goes on along the minus strand of JANRKR010000057.1, from coordinate 1,690 downwards.
AAAAATAATCTTGAATTTGACAATATTGAAAAAAAGCGACCAATAATTCTTGCTGGCTTCGGACGTTTTGGTCAAATTGTCGGTCGTTTTTTGATATCGCAAGGCTTTGAAATAACAGTTTTAGAAAAAGATCCCGATCAAATTGATTTACTGCGTAGTTTTGGTTTTAAAGCTTATTATGGTGATGCAACTCAAAGTGATTTTTTAAGAAGCGCTCATGCTAATCAATCTGAAGCTTTGATTATTGCTGTTGATAATATTCAAAATTCTTTAGAAATTGCGCGTATTGCTAAAAAAGATTTTCCTAATTTAAAAATCTTTGCTCGCGCCCACAATCGTCAACATGCTTATGACTTAAATAGAATTGGTGTGAATTATTTTAAACGTGAAACTTTCGATTCTTCTTTGGCGCTTGGAGTTGAAGTGGCAAGCTTGCTTGGAAAGGATAAAAGCGAAATGAAAATTAAAGCAGAGAAATTTAGAAATCATGACGAAGAAACTTTGCAAGAATCTTTTAAGTTTTTTGAAGATAAACCAGCGTTAATTAATTTTTCCAAAACTCGTCGCGCTGAACTTGAAAGAATTTTACAAAGCGACAGCGTAACAAAATAATCGAGAAAACAATCGTATAACAATTTGAATTATACCAAATCTAAATTCTTTAGTATGCTATAGTCATAAATGAATTGGATATAATTGGATATTTTTATGGACGTTTGATTTGTTTTGTTCGCAAAGAGTGATTTGCTGGTTTGCAACTTTGTTGAATAAAGATGAGTAACTATAAAATCACAATTACATCCGATATTCTTAATCTTATCAGCAAGCTTGATGAATTTAAAGGCAGATGGCAGGCAATTAATACTCTTTCGCTTGATCGTTTGAGCTTGCTTAAAAAATTGGCAACAATTGAGTCAACTGCTTCAAGCGCTAGAATTGAAGGCGTTAAATTAACCGACGAGCAAGTTGAAACTCTGCTTTCTAAAGTAAAAAGAAAATCATTTAAAAGTCGCGACTAGGAAGGTTAAAAGCTTTGGAAAAGGAAGGGGCGTGGTTTATGAGGTTTTTTAAAGTTAATTCTTGGTTAAAAAATTTTTGTTAATCAAATCTTATTAGGTGTGATAGTTTTATTTGATGCCAACGCATATGATAAATTGATTGATTTGCCTGATGAGATATTAAGAGCTATCCTTAATAAACTGAGGAAAATCATATTGCCACAAGCTGTAAGAAAGCAGCTAAATATGATGATGAATAGCTCGGATAAGTTAGAAAAATTATCTAAAATTAACCTCTTAATTAGCGACCTTGATGCTGCTGGTAAAATCGATTACATACTCGGGATGTTTGGTTGTCCTATAATCAAAGTTCGCAAAAAGACTTTCTCGCTTAGCGCTTAACTTAATTTACAATTTTTTGGAAGTGTTGATAAAACCAGATTAGCCGCAGGGTTGAAATTGAGAAATTTAAAAAATTTTACAAAAATCATCGAATTGACTGAAGTCTTGTGGATCTTAGCCTAACAACGCTTTGGCGGGAAGAAGTATGACGCTCGCTTCGCTCTCTTACAATTTTTAAGATTTTTGTAAATTCGTTTTACTCATTAACAAAAATTACAAAAATTGTCGAACCCAATCAAAGCTTCGTTACTATCTCTTCACCTTCTTCAAAATAAAAAGGCCGACCTCTT
>JANRKR010000056.1:0-46777 GCA_033763375.1 Rickettsiales bacterium | reverse complement strand
TTATTCGTAAAAAAACCAGCGCCGCCGCTTCGCAAAGATTAATTGAAGAAGGTTTAAGCATTGCAATTGACGAGCTGGTTGTTCATCGCGATCATGGCATTGGACGCTTTAAAGGCATAAATTTAATTGATAGCGGCGGCATCAAAGTCGATATGATTAAAATTGAATATGGCGGCGGCGATGTTCTTTATGTGCCGGTTGATGATATTGGTTATATCTCGCGCTATGGCGCTGAAAACTCTTTAATTACGCTTGATCGTCTTGGCGTTGCCGCCTGGAAAAATCGCAAAGAAAAAGTTCGCAAAAGAATTAAAGTTGCTGCAGAAGAACTTTTAAAAATAGCAGCAGCGCGTCATTTAAAAAAAGCGGCAATTTTTGTTGCCGATCAAAATTTTTATGACGAATTTAAAAATGGTTTTGGTTTTGTTGAAACTCAAGATCAGATGCGCGCAATTGAAGAAGTTGAAGAAGATTTACGTCGTGGCTCGCCAATGGATCGTTTGGTTTGCGGCGATGTTGGTTTTGGAAAAACCGAAGTTGCTTTGCGCGCTGCTGCAATTGTTTGCGGAAATAATCAAAATGAATTTAATCAAATCGCAGTAATTGCGCCAACCACACTTTTGGTTCGTCAACATTACAAAAATTTTTGTCAGAGATTTTCTAGAACTAACATCAAAATTTCCCAACTATCGCGTTTGATTAATATTTCTGATGCTAAAAAAGTACGCAGCGAAATTGAATCTGGTCAAGTAAATATTGTTATCGGAACGCATGCACTTTTACAAAAAAATATTAAATTCAAAAATTTAGCTTTGGTAATTATTGACGAAGAGCAACATTTTGGCGTTGCTCAAAAAGAACGTCTGAAAGAATTGCGTAATGAAGTTCACGTTTTAACGCTTTCTGCCACACCAATTCCGCGCACTTTACAAATGTCATTAACCGGAGTTAAAGATTTAAGCTTAATTGCCACGCCACCACTAGATCGTCTTGCTGTTCGCAATTTTGTTATGCCTTACGACTCGGTAATTGTTCGCGAAGCAGTAATGCGTGAATATAATCGCGGTGGTCGCATTTTTTTTGTAGTGCCAAGAATTCGTGATATTGAAGAGATGGAACCGCGATTAAAAATTTTATTGCCGGAAATAAAAATTACTCACGCTCATGGACAAATGCCACCAAGCCAACTTGATCAAATCATGAATGATTTTGTTGACGGTAAAATTGATATGCTGCTTTCAACTACGATCATTGAATCAGGCATCGATATTTCACAAGCCAATACCATGATTATTTATAAATCGGAAATGTTTGGTCTATCACAACTTTATCAATTGCGTGGTCGCGTTGGTCGCGGCAAAGTGCGCGCTTATTGTTATTTGATGCTGGATAATCGTAAAAAAATTTCCGATGAATCGCGCAAAAAATTAGAAGTGATGCAAAATTTAGATTCGCTTGGAATTGGATTTAGTATTGCAACTCATGACATGGATATTCGCGGCAGCGGTAATTTACTTGGCGATGAACAATCAGGTCACATTAAAGAAACCGGAGTTGAGCTTTATCAGCAAATGCTTTTAGAAACTATTTCGCAGTTGAAAAACTCGCCAGATTTACTGCAAAATAATTCTTCACAAAATCTGCAAAACTTTATCGATGATGATTTTACTATCACGATCAAACTAGGAATTTCTTTACTTATTCCTGAAAATTATATTGAAGATTTATCTTTGCGCCTGAGCTTTTACAAAAAAATTGCTGCGATAAAAAATGATGATGATCAAAAAAATCTTATCGACGAAATGACGGATCGCTTTGGTAAAATTAGCGATGAAATTTTAAATCTGATGGAAATTTCTAAATTAAAAACTGCTTGTAAAAAAATTGGTGTAGAAAAATTAGAAATAATTTCACAAATAAATTATCAGGGAATTTTAATTAGCTTCAAAGACAATAAATTCGCTAATCCTGACGCTTTGTTAAAAATGGTTTTTTCCAGTAAAAATCAAATAAAAATTCATGCCGGACAAAAAGTGCTTTTTAATTGTGATATAAAATCAACTAAATCAAAAATTGTTTCAGCACAAAATGTGATTAATCAACTTACAAAACTTCTTTGAAAAATGTTGCATAATTCTAATAAAAAAAACTTTGAAGAAGCTTTAAAAAAAGCCGCAAAAAACGATAAAGATGATGATCAAAATTTTATCAAAAAAGACGATGACAAAAACGACGATGATAAAAAAAATGAAAAAAAATCTGCCTCAGAAAATTTTGCCAAACACTCTGAACAAGACGCAGCTATAAAAAATAAATATAGAAAAAACTTAATCAAACCAACCAATGATCAACAACGCAATTTAAGCATTGAAAACGGCGGTCTTGAGCAAGAAGAGCAAAAAGAAATTCACGTAAAAGATGTTTGGGATGATCGCGGCGAAGAAATTAAAAAAATGTCAGTTGATGTTTTTAATACAACTGGAATGAAATCATTAATCTGGAAACAAAAAAGAGAAAAAATTGCCGCTGAAAAACACCATCAAAAATCAGCAGAAGCTTTAGGAATTGGCGCTCTTACCGGTAAGAAAAGAAAAAATAATCAAAAAACCAGTGATTTTGACGATATGAGTTATGTTGAAAAATTAAAACATATGAAACTGGATCGCAGCCATGAAAACGGCGGCAGAAATATTTAGCATAAAATTCAATTCAAAAAAGTTAAATAATCCGTAATTCAGATTTAGAAGAGACGAGTTATTTAAAAAAGGGGTGCGGTTCACGATATTAGTGTTGTTTTCTGCGTTTATCATAACCGAATTTGTTCCAATTATTGATGCCACATTATCAGTCCAAAGTCTATCTTGATTGTTGTTTGAGTTGTTAAAGCCAATATTTCCTCCAAGTGAATAAGAATTAGATTCTGAATTTGAGGTTAGTTTTGATTGGAGGCAACATAACTACAACAATTAATACCAGAACTTGTAATACTTGTACTCAAATGGAACTTCGATTTTTTCTCCGTCTTTTTCTACAATTAGAGTTCCTGAATCGAGGTTTTTAGCGCGAATTGGGAAGATATATTTTGTTAACCCCCAATTTCCTTCTAACTCTTTTGGTTCGTAAATTTTATCAGATACTTTCAATAAAACTTTTGTAGCAGGTCTAGTTTCGGCTATGAAGTAATGGCACATAGCATCATCATTCTTGCCAGAACTTGTCCAACTTCTGAAAGAGAATAAAGGAATTGGAGGAGTAAATGGAGTTATTATTCCAGCGAAGAAAAAACTATTACAATTAAAGTGATTGAACTGGTTAACATTTGGTGATTATCCCTTGATTCACAATTTTTTCAAAACCCGTCATGAAGACTAAGGTGACAGTGTGGCTAGATCTTAACCAACCCGTCTTCATAACTTTGTCACCTTAGTCTTCATGACGGGGTCTGGTTGTGCTTCTTGGTATAAATCGCCTAACATTTTCTAAATCAGGCAGCGAGTTTATCAATCATCTTGCGAAACCAACTTACTCTGGTTTCAAAACCATTTTTTATTTTATCTTTAATATGCATGTTTTTTAAAAAAATTAACATGCCCAAAGAACAAGCGTGAGTTGGATTTAATATTTCTGAAGCAATATTATTAAATTTATTGGGATAGCCGATGCGAACGCTTTTTCCCATAATTTCACTTGCCAACTTGTCAATTCCAACAGTTGAAGTTACGCCGCCGGTAAGAACAATATTGCTTAATAAGTAAAGTGGCACGCCAGCTTTTTCTAAAGTTGATTTTACTGATTCAAATATTTCTTCGATACGCGATTTCATAATGTCGCGAAATTCGGCTCGTGTCATGCGAATCATATTTGGTCCGTCACTTGGCATGGAAGCTTTTAAACTGATCAATTCTTTTTCTTCAATTGGACTTATTAACAACGAACTATTGAGATTTTTTATTTTTTCTGCCACTTCAAAAGAAATATTTAAAATAGTTGCAATGTCTTTAGTGACGTGCATTCCACCAATTTGTGAATTACCGACATAAGACAGTTTTCCATCCAAAGTTATACAAAAAGAAGTTGAGCTGCCACCAATATCAATCAATAAAGTTCCTAAATTTGTTTCGCCTTCATTAAGACAAGAAAGCATTGCAGCATGAGGTTCAACAATATAATTATTAGCAGAAAGCTGACATCTTTTTAGACAATTTTCGATATTGCGTATAGTGGTTTGTGAAGTAGAAACAATATGAAATCTGGCATAAAGTTTTTCACCTGACATATAACGCGGATTCACAACTGGCGAGGAATCATCGATACGATATTGCAACGGAATTAGGTGAATAATTTCGCGATTATTTTTTTTAAATTCACTACGAATTTTATTTGCTAGGTTAGAAATATCTGTTGCCTTAACAATGTCTGACGCAATTTTCACACTAACCTCTTTGCGTGAAGATGTAACCTGACTTCCGGAAATTCCAATCACCACCCGATCAATATTAAAACCTGCCATTCTTTCAGCTTCGGAAATAACATTGGTAATTGACCTTTGCGCCAAACGCATATCAGAAATAGCGCTATCAGAAATTCCTTTGGATTCTTTATGACCATAACCAAGAATTTTAATTTCGTCATTATTACCAATCGAGGCAATAAGACAAACTAGCTTGGAAGTTCCCATATCAAGGCATGCAACTACTTTTCCTTTCTTGACATTTTTCATTTAGAGAGTCTTCAATTCTTTAATTATTGAATCTTGATATTCGAGATAAATTTTACCTTCAACACGCAAATCAATAACTTTTAAACCGACAATTGATCCAGGCAAATTATAAATTTTTATTAAATTATGCCAAGCTTCGGCAATATTGTCTTCAGGTAATTTTATTAAAAGCGCATTGTCAAATCTAATATCCCATCTTCTGCCGCCAAGCCAAGTTGCTGAATAAACTCGATTGCTTAAATTTGGATCAATGGCAAAAATATTAAATAAAGATTTGGCATGATTATTCGCCCCTTTTCCAGATAATATTACCAAATGTTTGAACTGTTCAATATTATCAACCAAAACTGTATTGCCATCTTTGTCAGTGATATATTTTTTACCATCATTTTGCCAAATAGCAAATGGCTCATACTCGATAATTGCGATATTTATTGAGTCGGGCATGGTTCTGGTGATAGTAATTTTATTAACCCACGGCGAACGTTTTTTAATTTCAGTAATTAATTTTTTTATTAAAGGCTGATAAATTTGCTGATCATTTTTTTGCAATTCAGCTTTGGTAAAATTTTTTACTACATCGTTAAAAATAGTGGTGATTTCTTCATTAGAAGTGCGCTTGTTGCCGGTAATTTTTGGCTGAGAAAAATTTTGATTATCTAAATTAAGATAATGAAAAAAATAAAAAGAAGAATGCTGATAAATTTTTTCTAAATATGTTGGCTTGAATATTTTCAACAAAATCAAAATCGCCAAAATTATAAGAAATAAAGTAATTATAATTTTTGATAAAACTGGATAAACTTTATGACGCAAAAAAACTTTTAACCAGCGCCACCAAGGATTTTCCCAGATAAAATTAGAAAATTTTTCTTTGAAAATATAGATTTTAGAAAAAGAAAATTTTTTCATTTTAGACAATTCCGCATCGTGCTGATTTAAGCAGATATTCGACAATTTCTTCAAAAGAAATTCCTACATGTTTGGCAATTTTTGGCACCAAAGAAGTTTCGGTAAATCCGGGATGAGTATTGGCTTCAAGCAAATAAAAATTATTATCACCGTCATTTTTATTATTTAAAATAAAATCAATACGGCTGATTCCAGAACAACCCAAAACCTTATGACATCTTTGTGCTAAATCTAAAATTTCTGAATATTTTTCAGCAGAAACTTGCGCCGGCATTATATAATCTGTCATGCCTTTAGTATATTTACATTTATAATCATAAAATAATCCATGCGGTCTAACTTCAATCGCGCCAAGAGCTTTATTATCCATAACTGCCACCTGAATTTCCTGACCAGCAATATATTCTTCAACAATTACTTCATCGCCATATTGCCAATGATAATTAGCAAGATCGAATTGATTATTAGGCAAAATAACTTCTACGCCAATGCTTGATCCTTCATTGATTGGCTTGATCACAAAAGGTTTGCCAATAGCAAAAAGTTTGTCTTTATTTTCAGCATCTGAATTTTTTTTAAGTACTTCGTAACGCGGCGATTTTATTGCAACCGTATCACAAATTTTTCTAGTTAAAACTTTATCCATACAAATTGCTGAAGCCAAAATTCCACTGTGAGTGTAAGGAATATTTAAAATATCAAGAAAGCCCTGCACTCTTCCATCTTCGCCATATTGACCATGTAATGCGTTAAAAATTATGTCAGGTTTTACTTCCTGAATTTGAGAAAAAATTTGTCGTGAAAAATCAATTTTAGTGGTGCGATATCCCAACTTAAGAAGCGCTTTATAAACTGCTTCGCCAGATTGAAGCGAAACTTCTCTTTCCGAATTCCAGCCACCCATCAAAACCGCAATATGTTTTTTATTTTTCTGACCTGAAGATTCTAATTTTTTATTCATTACTATTTTTTATCATTTTTTGATGAAAGTTGTGAAGCTTTGTTAAAGTCTGATTCAAGAGTGTTTGCAGAGTTTAATTCATCGACAACATATTTACAAAGTTCTTCAAAAGAAATTCGACCATTGTCAGCAATGGCTTTTAATTTTGTAAAAGCGTCCATAACTTCGCGCGGAATATTTCCACCTTTTTCTTTACTTAGCCATTTAGCCTGATGATCCAATGGATGATTGCCGGCAGCTGGGTTTCCAACATAAAAAGTAACTGGAAGTTTTTGTCCACGAAAATTACAATTTGTTGTAAATTTATGCACCATAATTCAAAAAATTTAATTAATGAAAGCTACAAAAGATTGGTTAAGAAAGTTTGGTTTTTTATAACTTAAATTTTTTGTCAGTAAGATTTGATCTTGATTAAAAACCATAGTTTTAACTTGTCCATTCATCATTTCAATTAAGGCTTGACCTGCAGCGGTATCCCATTCCATCGATTGACGAAAATGTAAATAAAGATCAGCTTTATTTTCTAGAATATGCAAAAATTTTATTGCCGAAGAAACTCTTGTAACAACAAAATTTTTATCAATATCTGGATAAAATTTTTTTAAATAATTTTTAATATCAACATCTTTAGTTCTTGGACTGGTTACAATTCGTAACAAATCTGAAGAAGATTTACTAAATTCTATGACTGCATTTTTGCCAGATTTATCTTGAGCAATTATCTGGTTTTTATGATTAGAAAAAATCATTTTACCATTTTCAAAAAGCGGCGCATAAATCAGACCAAAAATTGCTCGGTTATTTTTTATCAAGGCGATACTGATTGCGAATTCAACATTACCTTCAATAAAACTTGTTGTGCCGTCAATTGGATCGATCAACCAAAAAATATCATCAACCTGCCGCAATTTTCCTTCTTCGCAGATAATTGGAATTTGTGGAAATTCTTTGGTTAATTTTTCATCAATAAATTTGCTAATTGCAATGTCAGCGCTGGTAACTTTGGTGTTATCTGATTTTGTTATAACTTCAAAATTGCGTAACCTGAAAAATTTATCAGCAATTTCTCCGGCAGCAAAGGCACAGGAAATAATTTTTTCAATTTGATTTTGATTAAAGAAATCAGACACTATCAGCCAATTATATAGTTTTTATCACTTACCGATCTTATACCAAATCTAAATTCTTTAGATTTGGTATTGATTTATTTTTTCGTGACACGAGTCACGCCCCGCCTTGCGGGGAACCCCATATACCAAATCAAGTAATATCAATAGATTTTAGATTTGGTATATTCTCTTGCCAAATCGGCATAATTATCAGCAGATATTTTGATATAATTTTTTTCAGCTTCTGTCATATCGCGAAAATATTTTGCTGGATTTCCCGCCCATATTTGTCCACTTTTTATAACTCGCCCAGGAGTAAGAACTGCGCCGGCCGCTAACATGGCAAATTTTTCAACCCGTGCTAGATCCATTACAATTGAACCCATGCCAATAAAGGCGTAATCTTCAATTATACAAGCATGAATTATGGCATTATGTCCGATAGTGACATGACTTCCAACTATAACCGGAGCACCTTGCGACCCTGTTTTATTTTGGGCATGATTTGGTCTAGTACCGTGTAAAACGCAATTATCTTGAATGTTGGTATTTTCACCAATTGTAATTTTAGTAACATCGCCACGCAAAACACAGCCAAACCAAATTCCAGAATTTTTACCAATTGTAACTGCGCCAGAAATTATTGCGTTTGCCGCTATAAAAGCTGAATTGTCAATTTCAGGAAATTTTCCTAAATATGGTAAAATATTATTCATACTAATTCTTCAAATTCTTTAATAGCATAACGATCAGTCATGCCAGCGATATAATCGGCAACAAAAATTGCCAAAGTTTTTTTATCAAAAATTTTGATTGCTGTTGCGGTAAGATCTCCGGGAAGACATCCCGGACTTTGCATATAATAATCAAATAGTCCGCCGATAATTTTTTTAGCTTTCAAAGTCATGCGATTTATCGTGGAATGACGATACATATTTTGCATTAAAAACTTTTTTAAAGTTTGATTAGCAAATTCTGTTCTGGGCGAGAAACTTGCTAATAATTTTTTGCATTCATAAACATCTTTAGTGCTAACTATTTTATTTTCCCGCAAGTTTCTTTTAATATTATCAATGACATCGGTAACCAAAAATAAAACCAATCTTTTATTGGCTTCACCAACTATTGATTCTCTTCGAAAATTAGGATTTTTTTGAATAACTTCACGATAAATATCACCAATAATTGGCAGATAAAAAAGATCTTCAATCTTGAATAAACCAGCGCGCAAACCATCTTCAATATCGTGACTATTATAAGCAATATCGTCTGAAACTGCCGAAATTTGTGCTTCAATTGATGGAAAGTTTTTTAAATCTAAATCATGCTTGGAATTATATTCCGAAATATAATCAGGAAGTTCCAAATGATTTAGAATTGGACCATTATGTTTAACTACGCCTTCTAGCATTTCCCAAGACAAATTAAGACCTTCAAATTCAATAAAACGCGTTTCTAATTTGGTAATAATTTTTAAAGTGTGAGCATTGTGAGAAAAGCCGCCATAGTCTTTCATCTTATCATTAAGCGCTTCTTCGCCAGCGTGACCAAAAGGCGTATGACCCAGATCATGTGCCAAAGCGACAATTTCTGCCAAATCTTTATTTACTTTAAGCGCGCCAGCAATCCAACGAGCAATTTGCGCAACTTCTAATGAATGAGTCAAACGCGTGCGATAGTGATCACCTTCATGATTAACAAAAACTTGAGTTTTATATTGCAGGCGCCGAAAGGCTGAAGAGTTGATAATGCGGTCACGATCACGACCAAAAATTGAGCGATATCTTGAATCGTCATAAATTTCTTTATGAAGCCTGCCACGAGAATTAGCTTCATCCACTGCAAATGCTGTTAATTGAAAGTTCATAATTTAATTAAAGTTAAAATTATAAAGATTATCACCAAAGTTATTAGCACAATCATCAAGGCAATTGCAGTTGATTTTGCTATTATCAATGATTTGTCGGGAATTTTTTTAGGATCGATTATCATTATGGCACCGTCATAAATTGCGCTTTTGCAAAAAATAAGATTTGTGATGATGTCATTATCTACGCAAAAAATATTTATCTAAACCATTTGAATCAGATTTAGCTACAAACAATCTTTTGTTTGCGTCAATTCCTAAAAGAGTTTGAAAAACATCGGACAAAATTGGTCGTGAAGAATAATAACCATGTCCCAAACCTAAAGTTGAATTGTCAATTTCGCCGACATTTATTACGTCAATTTCTTCAATAAAAGCACAAGCACCAAGACGATCATTATTATTGAAACTTTTAGAAGCTATCATCGCTTTATCATTTTGTGAGCAATAAAGCGTGGTATGATCACTAACTTTTTTAAGATTTGGCGCGAACTTACGAAATTGGCCAATTTCAAAATCCGGCGCATTTAAAATTAAATTACTGATCAAAGTTTTTTGCGGATAAGATTCAGAAATCAGTTGTAAAGCCGGAAGCACAACTTGATGACCCATCGAATGAACTATCAAATTAATTTTAATATCGTTTTTTTGCAGAGTTAGTAAAAAATTTTTAAAAGCCAGAATTGAATCAGCAGCATTTTTAGCATTATCAGCATAGGTTTTATTAAGCATTTTATCTGCTAAAAATCCTTCTTTCGCGCCAGCCGGCCAAGTAAAAAGAATAACTGCGCCCTGATATTTTAAGTCGTAAGCAATTTGAGCTGCACGCAAAACTGCTTCCTGATAACGCACATTAAAACCATGAACAAAAACTAAAGCTTGGCGTTTGATCTTTTTAGCTTCAACAAAAAAATCTTTTTCTTGCAAAGCTTTACTATCTAAAATTTTAAAGAAATTTTGTTCTGATTGTTTTTTATCTTTGGCAAATTCTATTTCGCCAACAATATGATTTTTTGGAACATTAATTTTACAAATACCAAATTTTAAATCCCCCAATTTTAAATCCTGATTAACTTCAACGCCAAACTGACTATCTTCGCAGCTAAAAAATTGATCTTTAGAATTACGGTTAGTTACAACTAAAACTTCAATTGGTGCTGTTTGATCAAAAGTTTTTTGAAAATATTCTTGCCAAGTTGAATGAAGATTTTTCTGCATTCTTTCTTCAGTAGTTTTGCAGGAAGTGAGCGCAAAAAGAATTATCAAAAAATATAAATTAAATTCTTTTAAAAAGTGGCGTGGATTTTTCATTTTTTTAATTAGAGCCTGTTTAGAATCTTAGTTAATTTATTACATTAAGCTTTTTTCCTACTTTTATAAAAGCAGCAATTGCTGAATCTAAATGATCTTTTTCATGCGCCGCTGAAATTTGCACACGAATACGCGCTTGATTTTTTGGCACAACCGGAAAAGAAAAAGCAATTACATAAATTCCTTCTTCAATCATCATTTTAGCAAATTTACTTGCCAAAATTTCATCATTAAGCATTACCGGCACAACAGGATGAACAGCGTTTTTATCACGTAAATCAAAACCGGCTGCTAACATTTTCTCTCTAAAATAAGTTGTGTTTTGACTCAGTTTTTTGATCAAAGTTTTTGAATCAATAATCATGTCAAGAATTTCAATTCCAACAGCTGCAACTAAAGGTAAAATATTATTAGAAAAAAGATATGGACGCGATTTATTGCGCAACTTTTCAATTATTTCTTTTTTTGAAGCAATAAATCCACCGCCAGCGCCGCCCAAAGCTTTACCGAGCGTTGAAGTTAAAATATCAACGCGACCTTCAACGCCACAATATTCAAGAGTTCCTCTGCCATTTTCACCAATAAATCCGGTAGCGTGAGAATCATCAACCAAAACCAAAGCATCATATTTTTCTGCCAAATCACAAATTTCATTTAATTTAGCAATGTCTCCATCCATTGAAAATACGCCATCGGTAACAATCACACGAGTTTTATTTTTTTGCGCTTCTTGTAACTTTTTTTCTAAATCCAACATATCGTCAAATTTATAAAAATAGCGCGCTGCTTTGCATAATCTGATTCCGTCAATCAAACTGGCGTGATTTAAATCAGCTGAAATAATTGCATCTTGTTCATCAAAAAGCGCTGAAAAAACCGCACCATTTGCAGCAAAACAGGATGAAAATGTTATAACATCTTCAAATCCTAAAAATTCGCTAAGCTTTTTTTCAAAAGTTTTATGCAGGTCAAAAGTACCACAAATAAAGCGCACTGAAGCAGTTCCAAGACCATATTCATCAAGTGATTTCTTAGCTATTTCAATCAAACTTTTATTATTAGCCAAACCCAAATAGTTATTCGCACAAAAATTAAGAACCGATTTTTTTACTGAAGAATAATTTATCTCAATTGCCGAAGATTGTGGCGTTATAATTTCATATTCATTTTTATAAAGACCGCTTGTTTTTAAAGCTTCTAACTCGGATTTAATATTATTTAAAAATTGCTCTTTAATCATTTTGAAAGAATTTATTTGAATTTGTTTTTAACTAAAGTTTTTAACCAAAGCTAATTTAGATTAGAATTTCCAACAGACAATTGACAAGTCAAATTTACTAAATAATTTGCCGCGGCAATTACATCACCAATGACTCGCTTTTCTATCCAAAATAATCTAAAATTATAGGTAAATTCTATGAATAAAAAATTCTTACAATCAGTTGCTGCTGGTATAGCAACTCTTAGCCTTGTTGCTTCTTGTTCACATTTTGGTGGCAAAAGCGAAGCTAATTTCTGTGGCGCTAAAAATGGCTGCGCTGCTAAAAAAGATGAAGCTCACAAATGCTCTGGCAAAAAAGATGAAGCTCACAAATGTTCAGCAATGAAAGATGAAGCTAATAAATGCGCTTCTAAAACCAAAAGCAAAAAACATAAAAAATCTGCTGTAAAAAAAGAAGAAACTAAAACTGAAGAAACTAAAAACTAATTTTAGTCTTATGAGTTTTAAAAAAGTTCCAACTCCGTCAAATCTAGCCGGAGTTGGGCTTAGATCTCAATATGTTCCACACTTTCTAAAAAATCCTCGAAAAATCTCAAAAAAAATCGGCTGGATCGAAATCCACAGTGAAAATTATTACGATCTAAACAGCGTCGCCGTAAAAAATTTAATCACAATTCGCCAAGATTTTCCTCTCAGCTTGCATTCAGTTGGAAACTCGCTTGGATCCTCTCAAAAACTTGATTTAAACCATTTAAAAAAACTAAAAGCTTTAGCCGAAATTACTCAACCTTTTTTAATTTCTGATCATATTTCTTGGGGAAGAATTAACAAAAATCATCTCAATGACTTGTTGCCTTTACCTTACACCAAAGAATCATTGCAGGCAATTACAGATAATATTTTACAAATGCAGGATTTTCTCAAATCTCAAATTCTGATTGAAAATCCTTCTGCTTATTTAGCTTTTAAAAAATCAGAAATGTCTGAAGCTGATTTTATCAATGAAATCACCGCTAAAACTGGCTGCGCTTTGCTTTTAGATGTAAACAATATTTTTGTTAGTTGGCAAAATTGCGCTCAGTTTGAACCAATAAATTATCTAAAAAAACTTAATAAAAAAATTGTTAAAGAAATTCATTTAGCCGGACATTCTCAATCAGAAATTTTTGACGGCAAAAAACATAAAAAAATTCTTATCGACACTCACAATAATTTGGTCAATTCACAAGTGTGGCAAATTTATAAAATGGCTATAGAAATTTTTGGCAAAGTTCCTTCTTTAATAGAATGGGATCAAGACTTTCCAGACTTTGAAGTGTTACTTGGCGAATCAAAAAAAGCTAAAAAGATTTTAGAAAATGAGCAAAAAAAACTCTAGCCTGATCAAAACTCAACAGCAATTTGCTAAACATATTTTTAGCAAATCTGATCAAGAAATTCTGCAAGAAATTTTACATCCAAACCTTGAAGCGCTTGCTCGCTTAGACATTTATCGCAATAATGTTTTGGGAAATTTTATTGCAGTTTTATCGTCAATTTTTTTGGTAACAAAAAAAATTTTGGGTGAAAAAAATTTTTGCGAATTAGCCAAAAAATATTGCCAAAAATTTCCTTCTAAAAGTGGCGATTTAAACGAATTTGGTAAAAAATTTCCACAATTTATAAAATCATGTAAACCATTATATTTAAAAGATTTAGCGCAGTTAGAACTTTTACATCATCATTCTTATTTTTTTGACGAAAGAAGAAAAAAATTTGACCTAAAAAAATTTAAAAAAATTACCCAAAAAGATTTTTCTGATTTAACTTTTAATGTTGACGATCGTGTTACTTTATTTAAGACAAAATTGGCGATTTATTCAATTTGGCGACAAGAAAAAAAAATAAAAAACTTTACCAAGGCAGAATTCATGCTGATATACAACGGAAGAATTATTGAACTTAGTAAAATAGAATTTTTGTTTTTAATCAAAATACGACAAGGAAAAAAGCTTTACGAAATATATAAAATTCTCTGCAAAGAAAATAAAAAAACTTTCGATATTGGAACTTTGCTCAATCGTTTTATCGAAAATGGCGTGATTGTTGATTTTAAATTATGAGAGAATTTCAGCTGATTGAAAAATATTTTAAACCTTTAACCAAAAGTCACCAAGCTGCGCAAAATCTTCAAGACGACGTAGCAAAAATAAAATTAAAAGCAGATGAAGAATTAGTCGTTAGTAAAGATATTTTTGTTGAAGATGTTCACTTTTTAAGATCGCAAAATGTTGCTAAAATTGCAGCAAAACTTCTGCTTACCAACATTTCTGACCTTGCTGCATCTGGTGCGAAGCCACTTCATTATTTATTAGGATTTTCTAAAAATAATTATACCGATGCCAGATTTTTACGCCAATTTGTTAGTGGATTAAAATCAGTTCAAGATCAATTTCAGCTGTCTTTAATTGGTGGCGATACCGTTGCAGCAAAAAAACTTTTTTTCTCAATTACAATTTTTGGTATTATTAAAAAAGGTAAAATTTTACTGCGTAATCAGGCGCAAGATGGTGATTTAATTTTTGTTTCCGGAACAATTGGCGACGCTTTTTTGGGTTTAAAAGGAATTAAAAATAAATATTTGCAACAACGACATTTTTTGCCATCGCCGCGAGTTGAGTTGGGAAAACAATTATTGGATAAAAATCTTTCGCGATGTGCAATTGATGTTTCTGATGGCTTGCTGGCTGATTTAAACCATATTTGCCAATCTTCACAAGTTAGTGCTGAAATTTTTTTAGATAAAGTGCCGTTTTCTGAAGCGGCAAAAAAAACTTTGCAAAATAACTCTCAAATAAAAATTACCGATTTAATCTGTGGCGGTGATGATTATGAATTAATTTTTGCTGTAAATCCAAAGAATCATCAAAAAATTTTACAATTAGCACAAAATTTAAAACTTGATCTGACTTGCATTGGCAGCTTTGTTAAAGCAACTAATAAAAAGTTTAGCGTAACTTTATTTGATCAAAAAAATCATAAAATAACTATTAAAAAATC
This sequence comes from Rickettsiales bacterium, assembly GCA_033763375.1. Lineage (GTDB taxonomy): Bacteria > Pseudomonadota > Alphaproteobacteria > Rickettsiales > UBA1997 > UBA2645. The sequence goes on along the minus strand of JANRKR010000056.1, from coordinate 31,636 downwards.
AGGCTATGAACATTGAAAAATTATTTACAAATTTTTTAACTCAGAAAACTGTAGATAAAATTTACGCTAAATCTTTCTCTCGCGCTGTTGCTGGTGGAATTGATATTACGATTGTTTTATTTCTGCGTATTTTTACGGCACAAATTTTAGGATTACTTTTTGTTAATTTGGAAATTCAAAAATTTTTAGCTGAATTTAAAGAAAAATTTGGCACTGATTTTGTAAAAAATAATGCCGATCATATCAGCTTTGTTACTCATCATCGCATTTTTCTTATCGCGCTATTTTTTTACGCTACCGTAATTTTTGTTGGCGCACTTTATCACGCATTGTTAAACTCTTCAGCTTGGCAAGCAACGATCGGCAAACGCATAATGAATATTGTAATTATCAAGGAAAATGGTTCAACTCTTGGTTTTAATAAAGCTTTAATGCATTATTTTTTATCGGTAATGCCATTTGTTTTTATCATGTATCTTCTTGGTTATCAGATTCAGCATAATATTAATTTTTATCAAACCGTTACCGCTTCCTGGCTGAATATATTTTTAGGAATTATATTTTTATTGTGGACACAAATTCAAATTATCAGCAAAAGAAAAACCACTGCTTACGATTTAATCTGCAAAACTTTTTTGATTAATAGAAGAAATGCGGCAAAATTTCCCTGGAGCAAAGAAAAAATCAGTAACTTTTTGTAGATAATGGCGCTGTCGCAAATCCGCTTTTGCAAAAAATTTTTAGGCGATTCATTTTTTGGCGACGCAGTGGATATAGACATCCATGAGGAGCAAAAAAATGAATCAACAACAAAATTTACAGCAAAAGATAGGATTTGCGACAGCGCCATAATGTTATAACCCGTTTGCAAACCTAATTAGTTTCATAATTTCTATAATTTTATGTTCATCTCTTCTCAAAAAACTATTAATAGCAAAATAAGCTGCACCGGCGTTGGCTTGCACTCTGGTCATGACGCTACTATAACTTTAATTCCAGCGCCGCAAGATAACGGCATTGTTTTTCGTAGAACCGACGTTGCGCCAGAGAAATCTTTGATTAAAGCTAATTACAAAAATGTTGTTACCACCAACTTGGGCACAACTTTGGCTAATGAATTTGGCACTAAAGTTTCCACTATCGAACATTTAATGGCGGCAATTTGGGGTTGTGGTATCGATAATTTATTTATTGATATTGATGGCGCTGAAGTGCCAATTATGGACGGCAGTTCTGAACCTTTTGTATTTCTGATTGAATGCGCCGGTATCAATATTCAAGAAAAAACTCGCCATATTATTGAAGTATTGAAAACTGTTAAAGTTGAAGAAGATGACGGCAAATCAATTGAGGTAAAACCGGCAATTGATTTTTCAATTACTCTTCATATCGACTTTGATCACAAACATATAAAAAAGCAGAGTTTCGATTATAAAACTACTTTTGCATCATTCAAAAATGATTTATGTCGCGCCCGCACCTTTGGTTTTAAACATGAAATTGAACAATTATACAAAATGGGTTTAGCTAAAGGCGGATCGATGAAAAACGCTATTTTGATTGGCGAAGATGGAATTGTTAATGAAGAAGGCTGGCGCTATGAAGATGAATTAGTTCGTCATAAAACTCTTGATTTTATCGGCGATATTTATCTTGCCGGCTACTACATTGCTGGTCAATTCACTGGCGTAAAAACCGGTCATACTATCAACAATAAAATTCTTCACGAATTATTCAAAGATCAATCAGCTTGGCGCTTGATTTAATAAAAGATCAATCTGGTTTTAAAAGTGATGCACATAGGTTGCGTCAACTTCGCCAACTTTGCTTTCAACCAAATCGCAGGTTGAAGCAACTTCCGGACTAACATTTCTAAGCGCAAAAGAACGACCATCTTCTAAACGAATCGGCGTATAATATTCTGAGGTTTTTTGTAACTTTTTATTTTGATAAGAAATTAAAATTGCTTTTCTTAAATCTTTGGCGCGGATGAATTTGACTAGAGTTACTGAACCATTTGGACAAACAATTTCAGTGTTAAAATCTGGAACTTTTGGCTTAAAATGACAGCTAAAAAAAGCTGTTAAAATTAAAAAGAGAAAAATTTTATTGTGCTTTAACTTGTCCAACATTGCTGAAAAGTGATTTAAAGAATCCAATTTTATTGCTGCTAACTTCGGTGTAATTACTGACAAAATGCATTTTTTGATTTTCATGCGTTAAATCAATATTTTCAATACTTCTAACTGTTTGATCGGCATCAAATTTTAAAGCTATAATTTTTCTGTCATTAATTTTGGGCAAGAAAAATAAAATATGATCAATGCTTTCCGCATAATAAATCCAAGTTTCATCAACATCTAAATTAGAAATAATTGTAGGAGAACCCATAATTTTCAAAACTCTTTCTTTGCTGGTTATGCCTTCTTGTAAAAGCTGATAATCAGATAAATCAAATAAATAGCCATTGCGCTCGGTGTTTCTTATACAAGAAGACAAAATCAAAATTAAAAAAAAGCTGTAAAAAAAAATTTTCATCCCTTTGTTTTTAGTATTTGTTTTTATAAAATATTTGTGTTTTTCAAATAAAACTAAGGCTTTTGTAAATTGAGCTGCAGAAAAATAATCAAGAAACTTAATTATAAAAATAAAGCTTAAGCAACGATCTTAAATTTTCTTTGCTTAAATTTTCTTTGATTTTATGAAAGCGCTTATCTATATTCAAGCCCACTTATAAATTGCGCTTGCTTCAGGTAACAATTTTTAATTAGATTTCTGTAAATCAGATCTTTATAAAATCAGAAATTTTCTATAATTTTTGATTTCGCGACAGTTTCTTAAAATATCTTCGCAAAAAAAATAATTCGCTAACAGTTTTTTTAATAAACTGAATTCAATAAACTTTAAGATAATTAACTTATGGCAGTTCCTAAAAGAAAAAAATCAAAATCAAGACGCAACATGAGAAGAGGCAGCAACGGTTCTTATTCTTTAGAAATTGCCAATGTTATAACCGATAAAACAACTGGCGAATTTAAACTTCCTCATCACATTTCTCTTGATGGCTATTATAACGGCAAACAAATCTTGAAGAAGAAAGAAAAAAAGATCGCTACAGAAGAATAACAAATTAACCTCATTTTCTAATGTTTAAAAAATACACTATAGCATTAGATTGTATGGGTGGCGACAATGCTCCAAGATCAGTTCTGGAAGGAGCGCAAATCATTGCCAAAACAAATCCCAACGTTCATTTCTTACTTTTTGGTAACGCCAAAAAAATTAATCCTTTTTTGAGTAAGCTTCATCAGCTTAACTCTGTTCATACTCTTATTCACACCGAAGAATTTATTTCTGCTGAAGAAAAACCATCCGTTGCTTTGCGTAAAGGCACTAATTCAAGTATGCGCTTGGCAATTGATGCTGTTAAAGATGGCAAAGCTGATGTAGCAATTTCTGCCGGCAATACCGGCGCTTTGATGACAATTGCCAAAATTGTATTACGACCTCTTCCTTCAATTGATCGTCCGGCAATTGTCACTTCTATTCCTAATCAAAAAAAGACTGGCACAGTTTTGCTTGATATGGGTGCAAATGTTGAATGTCCTTCTGACGTGCTTTATCAATTCGCAATCATGGGACATGCTTTTGCCCGCGTTGTTTTGAAAGTTGAAAAACCTTCAATTGGAATTTTAAATGTTGGCTCAGAAGATTTAAAAGGTTCAGATGCGGTAAAAAATGCCGCACAATTACTAAAAGAAAGCAAAGTTAAAGATTGCTTTTATGGCTATGTTGAAGGCGACGACATTATAAAAGGCACGGTAAACGTAGTTGTGACTGATGGCTTTTCTGGCAATATTACTCTAAAAGCAATTGAAGGAACCGCCAAACTAATTGTCTCTATTGTCAAAGAAGGATTTAATAATTCTTTGCTCGGTAAAATTGGCTATTTATTCGCCAGATCGCCAATTCGCAATGCCATTAAAAATATTGATCCACGTTTGCATAATGGCGCAATGTTAATTGGACTAAACGGCGTTGTAGTAAAAAGTCACGGCAGCACTGACGGGCTTGGATTTTCTAACGCAATCAAAGTTGCTATTTCACTGGTTGAAAATAGAATTAATGAACGCATCACTGAAGAATTAAAAGTCTCGTCAGACGATACTCAAGCCGCTTTTAACGATTCATAAAAAATCTAATTATGGAAATTAACAGCAAAATAATTGCCACCGGCTCTTATCTACCAGAAAAATTTTTAACCAACTTTGATTTGGAAAAAACTGTTGATACCACTGACTCTTGGATTGTTGAACGCACCGGAATTAAAAAAAGACATATTGCTAGCGCCAATCAATTAACTTCTGATCTTGCCTGCCAAGCAGCCAACAAAGCATTAATCAATGCTAATCTGCAAGCGGAAGAAATCGACATGATTATCTTGGCAACCACAACTCCAGACTTAACCTTTCCAGCAACTGCCACTACGATTCAAGCTAAAATTGGCGCTAAATCTGCTTTTGCTTTTGATGTTCAAGCAGTTTGTTGCGGTTTTGTTTATGCTATGGCGATTGCTGATAATTTTATTAAGCAAGGACAAGTTAAAAATGCTTTGGTAATTGGTGCCGAAACTTTATCGCGTATTGTTGATTGGCAAGATCGAAATACTTGCGTGCTTTTTGGCGATGGCGCTGGCGCCGTCATTTTGCAAGCAAATTCTAAAAAAAATCACGGTATTATTTGTTCTAATTTAAACTCGGATGGTTCTTTAAACGAAATTCTCAAAACTTCTGGTGGAATTAGCTCAAGTCAAACATCCGGCTTTATCGAAATGTCGGGCAAAGAAGTTTTTAAACATGCGGTTGATAAAATGTCGAAATCGGTTTTAAGCGCTCTTAAAAAAGCTAATTTAACTATCAAAGATATTGATTTTTTAGTGCCTCACCAAGCCAATGTAAGAATCTTAAACGCCGTAGCTAATCGCTTAGAACTGCCGCCAGAAAAAATAATTCTAACTGTCGAAGATCACGCTAATACTTCTGCAGCGTCAATTCCGCTGGCGCTTGATTTAGCAAATTCACAAAATCGTTTCAAAGAAGGCGATGTTATTGTCTTGGAAGCCTTGGGCGGAGGATTGGTTTGGGGCTCTATTATTTTAAGATGGTAAATTTTTTTAGCGATGCTTCTGCGCGACAATATTTTGTAAAATGTCACTTAATTTTTTACCCACCATTTCACAACTATAATTTTTAAAGAAAGTTTCATAGGCATTTTCGGCAAGCTTTTTGGCGAAATCCTGATCGTCAATTAGAGTTTTAATTGCCTGCGCAATTAACTGCGGCATTTTTTCTTCATCTTCTCTTGGCACTTTTAAACCGTTAATTTTGTCGGTGATTATTTCGTCAGGACCCCAACTATTACTGGTAATGATTGGAGTTTTATAAAGCATTGCTTCCAACAAAACTATGCCAAAAGTTTCACCAAAAGAAGGTAAAATAAAAATATCAATATTTTCAAAAAAAGTTTTTTTATCAGAAACCCAGCCCAAAATTTTAAAGTTTTTTTCAACACCTAATTCTTGCGCCAGATTATTCAGATAATTTTCCTGATGACCAACGCCACCAATAACATATTCACAGGCAATTCCCCAATCGCGCAAAATTGCCAAAGCGCGTATCATTTTATCAAAATATTTTTCTGGATAAAGTCGTCCTAAAGAACCAATTTTAATTGGGTGACGAAATGGCGGTTTAACCAAAGGCACAAAATTTTTTGGAACTTCCATCATATTTGGAATTACCAAAGCAGTTTCCGGTGCTTTGCCAGCTTTTATTAATTCTTTGCTGAAATAGGAATTGACCGTTAAAACATAATCGGCTTTTAAAAATTTTTTGGGATTGATGCCGTGATCAATTGCCACAATTGGAAATTTTCTAAAAGATAAAATACGCGCTAAACGAGCGAAAAACATCGCTCTTCCTGAATGACAAATTGCAACATCAGGAGCAAATTTAATAAAAGCAAAAGCGATAATTAAAATTGACCAGATATCGCCTTGACCAAAAGCAGCAACTTCCAAAAATTTTGAACCGGTTTTTTTAACATCATCTTTAAAAACCATTTTATTTTTGGTTATTGAAAGCAGTTGATGACCCTGCAAAATCAAATATTTGGCATAATCAATAAAGCAGCGTTCAACACCCAAAATATGATTATCACTTTTGGATTTTTTGTGATTAAAAAGAATATTAACGATTTTCATCAGCGCTTGATTTGATTGGGAATATTTTGGCGATATTTATTGATTTCGGCTTTATCAGCTTCAAAGCGCATCAACTCTTTGCCAACAAGTTTCAAGCCAGAAGTTGCTTTAACTTTTGCCGGATTGATTTGCTGACCTTTATAAATTATTTCAAAATGTAAATGCGGACCAGTTGATCTTCCAGTGCTGCCAACATACGCAACTACCTGACCTTGTTTTACTTTTGACCCAACATGTAATCTGGCAGCGTATCTGCTGGCATGTCCGTAAGCAGTCGAATAATCAGAATTATGTTTAATCTGGACAAAATTACCGTAACCACCTTTGGGCGCAAAGTAAGTAATAACACCACTTCCAGCCGCTAAAATTGGTGTGCCTTGCATCGCAGCGAAATCAATTCCTTTGTGCATTTTTGAATATCCCAAAATTGGATGACGTCTCATGCCAAAACCAGAAGAAACGCGCGCGCCGTTTATTGGAGTTCTAAGTAAAGATTTTCTGACGCTGTTACCTTTTTCATCAAAATATTCAATTTTGCCGTCAATTTTGTGTAAATAAAAATTGATGGAGCGATTTTTTTGCAAAGTCAGTGACGAGAATAAAACATTGCCGTCTTTAATTTTTTTACCATCTTCGTTGTAAAAACTTTCAACCAACATTTCAAACTTGTCGCCATTGTGAATATCGCGCTGGAAGTCAATATCATAACTGTAAAGTTGAATCATATTCATCATGGCAGTTGGAGAAATTCCCGCTTCAACACCATCTAAATAAAAACCGTTTTTTAGAGTGCCATAATATCTTGAAACATAACGCTGCAGATTAACTTTAATTTCGCGAGCATCGTAATTGCCATCATTTTTACGCGTAACAACAATTTCTTGCTCCGGCGTTGAACTTAGAGAAAGATTGTTAACAATTACGGTTTTGCCAAAAACTTTATCAGCAGCATTATTTATTTTATCCTGACCATTATAACCAATTTTTACTTTATATTTTATGCTGATCTGATTGCCCTTAATAATATCTTTTGGATTAAAAACTTTTTTCATCGCGCCTAAAATAGCAAAAACATCATTTTCTGGTACACCTAAATCGAATAAAATTTTTGTTATAGTATCGCCCTGCTTCACGGTATGATCTAAAATCTGCTCTTCATCAAGATCAAAGTTGATTGCCGAAGTTGAAATGTTAATTTTAATTGGCGTGCTTTGACTCTTGCGCAGTGAATAATCACGATAATCATCAATCACATTTTGCACATAGTCAAAGCCAGTTATCAAAACGAAGCTGACCAAAATTAAAATTACAATTGGCTTAAACAGTTTATGTTCAATGGTGAAATCAAAAAAATTACACAAAGCTAACTTGTCAATTTTTCTGAGTTTCTCGATTAAATTTTTCAAGATTAAAGATTTTGGAATTTTATAGAGAGCCTTGTTTATAAAAGCTTAATTAGCGCTTAATCAACAATGACTTTGAAATATTTAATAAGGCTCTTGTCTTTGGAAAACGATCTTGCAACTCTAATTGGCACTTTTTTAAATTAGAATATTTTTTTAATTTAATTACTTTAGCTTTGATTTTTTTATGCATTATTAAATTAATATTTTTATGACACTGTCGCGTAAATCAACTTAAATTTTAATTATTAGGTTATGCCTACAAAAAAAGCGAAAGCAAAAAACCAGCCAATGAAAAACAAATCAGCAAAATCAATTACTAAAGCATCTAAAAAAGATAGCGTGAAAGTTAAAAAAAATAACAAATCAATTAAAAAAATTGATAAAAAAGCAGCGCCAAAAAATAAAAATACTGCGTCCAAAAAATTGCCAGCAAAAAAAATAAATAATCTAGCTAAGGCTTCTAAAAAAAAGAAGGTTGCGCAAAAAATTATCGCAAAACCAGTGAAAAAACCTTTGGCAATTAAAAAACCTTTAGCAGCTAAAAAAGATTTGGCAGTTAAAAAAACTTCAGTCAAAAAAATAACCGAAAAACCCTCAAAAAAAATTGCTGGCAAATCAATAGAAAAAGACAGCAAACTCAAAGCAAAATCAGCTGAAGTTAAAACTTCCGCAAAAATTATCGCCAAAGCAAAAAATAGCAGCGAAAATAAAAATAAAGAAAAGGAAATTGACAAAGCTCCTGAGAAAAAAAGCGAAGCACAAAAAAACTTAATTATCGTCAAAAAACTTCCGGAATCTCGCCATCGCGTAACTTTCAAGGCTGGCGATTACGCGGTTTATCCTTCGCATGGCGTTGGTAAAATTGTTGAAATTGAAAAAATGCTAGTACTTGGTCAAGATTACAGTTGCTATCTGATGTATTTCGAAAAAGAAAAACTAACTATTAAAATTCCGGTTAATAGCTCAGAAAAAATTGGCTTACGCCATTTAGTTTCAAAATCACAAATGGACGAAGTTTTTACAACTTTACGCAGCGGCGTAAAAAAATTAAAAGGCATGTGGAGTCGTCGCGCTCAGGAATATGAAACCAAAATCAATTCTGGCGACATTATGCTTTTGGCAGAGGTTCTACGCGATTTGACTCGTGATATTGAAGATGGCGATCGCTCATATTCTGAACGCATCATTTACGAAACTGCCGTTCATCGTCTGGCAGCAGAATATTCGGTGATTTATGCAATAGACTTTGAAGAAGCTAAAGAAAAAATTATCATAACCGCCAAAGACAAGCTTGGTGTTGAGGGCAAAGTTAATCAAAAAGATGAGTTTGATGAATTTGATTATGACTCTAAAAATTTAGGTGACGAAGAAGAAGAGGAAGAAGAAAATGACGAGGAAGAAGAGGAAGACGATTTTGATTATGGCGGAGTCAGCGCTGACGACGACGAAGATGAAGATGACGATGATAAACCAAGAAAGAAAAAGAGAAAAAAATAATGTCTGATTACGCTCTTAAACTTATTGCAGTTACCAAAAATTTCTTGCAAGCCGGACAAACAATCGAGGTTATTAAAAATGCCAATCTTGAAATAAAAAAAGGCGAATTAGTTGCGCTAATCGGACCTTCAGGATCAGGCAAAACAACTTTGTTACAAATTGCCGGATTGCTTGATTCTTCAACTTCGGGACAAATTTTCATTGATAATATTGACGCCACAAAAGCTGACGATTTCACACGCACCGCTTTACGTAAAAATCATATTGGTTTTATTTATCAATTTCATCATTTATTGCCGGAATTTTCTGCTCTAGAAAATGTTACTTTGCCACTTTTAATTCAGGGAAAAAAACAACAACAAGCGATTGATTTGGCAAAAAAAATTCTTACCGAAGTTGGCTTAGAAGATCGCTTCAATTATCAACCAGCACAACTTTCAGGTGGACAACAACAACGCGTTGCAATTGCGCGCGCCGTGGTTTCGCAGCCTTCGATAATTTTAGCTGATGAGCCAACAGGAAATTTGGATTCAACAATTTCTGAAAAAATTTTTGAGATTTTACAAAATTTAGTTAAGACCTACAAAATTGGCTGCTTGATGGTTACTCACAATTTAGAATTAGCAAAAAGAGCTAATCGAATTGTTTCAATAAAAGATGGATTGATTAAATAAAGCTGCAGATAAATTTAGAGTCTGTTTTCAAACCTAATCAGTTTAGATTCAAATCAAAATTCCACACAAAACTTTGTCTTTTGCTTTGAGAAAAAATTCTTTTAGCAAAAGACAAGGTTACAACTTTTGGCTATTATCTTGCCAAGCCACGATTTTTTTTCAGATCCTGATTGTAATAGTAAGGAACCATATCGCCTGGATTTTGTCCGACACTCATTGTTGAGTTTTTAGAAAAATTGCCACTTTTTGGAATTACAACATTATAAGTTTTTTCTTTAAAATCACCGCATCTTTCTTTGTTATACATGTTGAAAGAAAATATTAAAGTCATCATATCCAAGAAACATCTGGTGCCGTCGCCGGTTCTTTCGCCATTGATGTTAGTTCTGATTGTGCCCCACCAAATTTCCATATTCAAATTTGTCGAACCATAACCTTCTTTAACCAAAACTGCATTGTAAGGCTTAGGCTCTATGTTTAAAGTTAAAGGAGTTCTGCCATAGTTTTTGCCTTCAATAAAAACATCAGCTCCTGACGGAGTGCTATTAATTGCAACATCAACTTTTTTGCCATTAAAAAAGGCGCAAGAAGAAATAAAAGGAATTAGAGCCAAAACAAGAATTGTGCGAAGATTAAGTTTCATATTTTTATTTTTTATTGAGGGAGTTTATTTTTTCCAGCGGTTGTGAACCCAAAACCACTGAGCCGGATATTGAGTAATCCAACTTTCAAGTTTACGATTAATCGCAAGCGTTAATTTAAAAACATCTTCATTTATGTTATCACTTCTTTGAATTTCAAGAGGTTTTTCAACTTCGCCACAAAATTCAAAAGCTTTAGCAGTTCTGATAATTCTGGCAGGAATAAGTGCAGCATTATATTTTAAAGCAATTCGGGCAATTGCAGTTGTAGTCACCGCAGTATCATGAAAAAACTGAATCGCCTCGCCTTCGCTAATTTTTTGATCAGCCATAATCAAAACATAACCGCCATTTTTAATGATTTCGATAATACGACGATTTCCTTGAGCACTTTTAGTAATCATTTCAGTGCCACGAATTGCAGCCGTCATTTTTTCAACGTAAGGATTATTAAGTGGACGATAAACCGTTCCAACTTTTAAGCCAAAGCTGCTAAGTAATTTTGGTCCCAGTTCCCAGTTCGAAAAATGACCAGAAAAAATTATACCACCTTTTTTACCATTTTTCATCGCGGCAATATTATCGATAGTTTCATCGGTAATTTTGACAAATTTTCTTAATTCTTGCTCGCTAAATCTGGCAACATGCGGATATTCGCCAACTACGCGCCCTAAATTATCCCACATGTCATCTAATATTTTTTCTTTTTGTATTTCATTTAAATTGGGCAAAGCATTACTTAAATTTTTGTAAGCCAGCTGATGAACTGGTATTTTTTTACCAATAATTACTGCAATTTTTGCCGCTAATTTTGAAGCATTATTTAAGCCAATTATACTAAAAAACCACAGACCAAATCTTACCAATAAAGCTTCAACGATATAGCGGATATTTTTTATTTTTAATTTAATCAAATTCAAATTTTGTTTAAATTTGTGATTATTTAAGTTGCTACGCGCTAAATAAATTAAAGCATCCGCAATATTTTTTTGTTTTGCATAAAATTCTAGTTTCATGGATCAAGATATTATTTAAAAACTTTTAGCCGACAATTTTGCGCAATTCTTGTGCAACAAATTCTTGATCGACAAATTCTAATTCAACATCCAAATAAGCAATTTTTTCTTGAAAAATTGGCGGAAATTTTACCCAATCTTTTTTGGTTGTGATTAAGTCTAAACCTTTCAAATGCGCTATTTTACAGATACTATCCAAATCTTCAATTTTATAATTATAGTGATCGGGAAAACTTTTTTCTTGCAAAACTTCCAGATCAGAATCTTTTAAGAATGTAAAAAATTTTTGTGGATAAGCCAAACCGCAAAAAGCTAATAATTTTTTACCAGAAAACTCAGCCAAATTTTTTGTTATCAGACGCGCTAAAACAATTTTTTTTCCTGATAATTTTTTTTCTAAATCTGGAGTCATTTCACCAATTACTACTACAAAATCAGCTTTTTTTAAACCAAGTTTTAGTGGCTCACGCATTGGTCCGGCAGGAATCATAAAACCATTACCAAAAGCAATTTTTCCATCAACAACCGCAATAGTTAAATCTTTATGCAATGAATTATTTTGCATACCGTCATCAAGAATAATCGCTTTAATTTTTTTGATATTATCAATTTGTTTAGCGCCAAAAAGCCGATCTTTAGCAACAAAAGTTAAAGCAGTTTGCGTCAATAACATCGGCTCATCACCAACATTTTTTGCCACATGTTTTCCTTCATTAAGTAAAACAAATTTAGCGCCATCGCCCATATATCCAGCGCTTAAAAAAGCGAATTCAAAATTTCCTTTAATGGTAATTTCACGCAAAATTTTTCCAAGCGCAATTGCAGTTGGAGTTTTACCTGAACCGCCCGCAATAAGATTTCCAACACATATTACCGGCTTGGAAATTTTATAACTTTTTTTTCTTAACAGCAAACTTACCAAAAAATAAATCCAACTCAAAGGCAGCAGCAAAAATGACAGTAGATTTTTTTTAGTCCAAAATTGCGGCGTTTGAAATTGCATAATATTAAATAAATTTTGGTTGAATGATTTCGTCATTGATCTTTTTTTCTGGCACCTTTTCTTCTGCTGCAAAAGCTCTATTATCAAGGCTTAATATGTAAGAGGTAAATTCGCCATCAGCAATTTCGGTAATAATTTTTTCTTTAGTTTTAATTTGATTGATTGCAGAAATTATCTGACCTTTTTCATTTTTTATTAAAGCAAATCCGCGCTTTAAAATTTCTCGATAATGCTGAGCTTTTAAAAGTTTTATTAAATTTTCTAAACGAATATTTTCATTTTTTAAGAAACTCTCCGATCTTGATTTTAAAAGACTTAAACTATGTTCAATTTTTTGTTCAGCTATTTTTATTTGATGAAAAATTAAATTAGTGGAAGTTGGTAAGGCAGATAGTTTTTGGCTTTTAGCAACAAAAAAATTATTTGCGGTAATAGTTAAATTTTTTTCCAAAGCTAAAAATTTTTGTTGAATTTGCTCTAAGATTCTAAGCGGATCGACAATATATTTTTGCAAATTTTTTAAATGATTTAATTTTTCATCCAAAAAATTTTGCGCTAAAAAATTTAAACGCTCGTCAAAAAATTTTAGATTATTTTTTAAATCAATCAAAATTGGTGTCGCTAATTCTGCCGCTGCAGTTGGTGTTGGAGCACGTAAATCAGCGACATAATCAATTAACGTTGTATCAGTTTCGTGACCAATCGCAGAAATAACTGGAATTCCTGAAGCAAAAACTGCGCGCACCAAATTTTCATCATTAAACGGCATTAAATCTTCGAAAGATCCGCCGCCACGCGCGATAATAATAACTTCAGGACGATCTTCTTTTTTTAATTTGTTAAAAAATTTTATGCCTAAAATAATTTCACCGGCAGATTTTTCGCCTTGAACCAAACTTGGATAAAGTTTAATAGAAGTTGGACAACGCGCTTCAATACGATGTTTAATATCTTCAATAACAGCGCCCGTTGGCGAGGTTATTACGCCGATAATTTTGGGGAAAAATGGAATTGGTTTTTTGTGAATTTCGTCAAATAAACCTTCAGCGATTAATTTTTGGCGCCGCTTTTCTAGCATTTCTAAAATGGCACCAATTCCAGCTATTTCAAGCTTTTCAACAATTATCTGATAATTTGAACGATCAGCAAAAGTGGTAATTTTTCCAGAAGCGCAAACTTGCAAACCATCAGCAATTTCAAAATTAATATTTGCTGCAGCGCCACGAAAACAAACCGCTGAAAGCGATCCATCTTCATCTTTTAAATTAAAATAAAGATGTCCTGAAGTTGCGCGTTTCAAGCCAGAAATTTCGCCTTTAATACGCAAATAACCAAACGCATCTTCAATTAAATTTTTGATAGCACGCGAAAATTCACTAACACTAAATTCAGGAATATTTTGGTTCATTTTTAATATTTTTAATATTTTCAATAAGTAAATCTTTATTCAAAAAATTCTTTTTATACTAAAAAATACAAATTTTTCTAATTAAGAAAGCAGCAATATTAAAATATCCATAGAATACAAATTAATAAAAAATGAATAAAAAAATTATCAATAAAGCGTTTTCTTTAATCGAATTATCAATAGTAATTTTAATCATCGGAATCTTGATTGCTGGAATTACTTCGGGAAGTGCTTTGATTAGTAAGTTCAAATTAAGTACCGCCAGAACTTTAAGCAATAGTGCGCCGGTTCTTGGTATAAGCGGCTTGTCATTATGGTTAGATGCCACTTCGGAAAGAGCTTTTCCAACTGGACAAGATAGCGATGGAACAAAAGTTTCTGATTGGTATGACTTAAACGATCAAAGAACTTATGAAAAAACCAACGTATCGCAATCAACCATCGGCAATCAACCAACTTACACTAAAAGCGCAATTAACGGACTTCCAGCATTAAATTTTAATAACACCTCCAATCAATATCTACAAAACACTAACGTTTTAGGTTCTAGCTTATTTAGCTCTGATCAAACCACTATTTTTATTTTACAAAAATCAACTACTACTTCTACTACAACTACCACAGCAATATGTTGGAATGTTAATGCGCCAAGGCTGGTAATTCACTCACCTCATAATGGAACTATATATTTTGATTTTGGAGCTAGCGCCAGAATAAATACTGCGGTGACTAACAATTTTCACAATAATCCTAAAATTTTATCTTTTTCTCACTCTTCCGATGGTTTTAGTGACATTAAAGTTGATGGAACCCAAATTCTAAGATCAGCCGCTAGCTATATTTTACCGGTATCACAATCAGCAACTTTTTACTTAGGTCGCAGCAATACTACAACCGATTATTTTTTGGGCTATATTGGCGAAATAATAATTTATAATCGCGCTTTAAAAAATGACGAAAGATCAGCAATTGAATCATATTTAAGTAGAAAATGGGGAGTTCCACTTACCAGCTAGTATTCCAACTACGCCAATTTGGCTCAATTTCAGTTATGTTTTGAATTACAAAATCGCGATTAAAAATTTGCGCGTGAGGAATAATTAATTCGTCAGCAATATTAATAACCAGATTTTCAATTAACAAAATATCAATATCAATTTCTCGCGGCGCCCATTTTTCTAGCTTTTGTCGTCCCAAGCTTTTTTCAATTTCTTTAATAATTTTTAAAATTTTTAGTGGTGAAAATTTTTCTAAATCAATATCGGCTGAAATGGCTTGATTAAAAAATTCTTGATTCCACTGAATTGGTGAATTTGGCAAAAGCAACGCCGGATTTTTTAATATTTTTGATTGTTTGATATTTTTAAGCGCCAGTTGATCTTCAAGTTTTTTAAGCGCTTGTGTTAGATAGTTTTTTCGATCGCCAAGATTTGATCCAAGACCAAAAATTATTCGTGCCATTTAAATTAAATTTTAATTCCAACTTTTGCTAAATCAGCTTCTACCATCATTTTAACTAATTGTTTAAAATTTACTTTTGGCTTCCAGCCCAGTTTTTTTCTGGCTTTGGAAGAATCGCCAATCAATAAATCAACTTCGGCAGGACGAAAATATTTTTCACTAATTTCAACATATTTTTGCCAATCTAAACCAACAATTCCAAAAGCTTCATCAAGAAATTCTTTAACTGAATAAGTTTCGCCAGTGGCAATAACATAATCGTCAGCTTCAGGCTCTTGTAACATTAACCACATCGCTTCAACATAATCGCCAGCAAAACCCCAATCACGCTTGGCATCAAGATTTCCTAGATAAAGTTTAGATGATTTTTTTGCCATAATATCAGCAAGACCGCGGGTTATTTTACGCGTTACAAAAGTTTCGCCTCTTCTTGGCGATTCATGATTAAATAAAATGCCGCTGCAAGCAAAAATTCCGTAGCTTTCGCGATAATTAACCGTCAACCAATGTGCATAAAGTTTAGCGCAAGCATAAGGGCTGCGTGGATAAAATGGCGTTGATTCTTTTTGCGGAATTTCTTGCACTTTGCCAAACATTTCACTTGATGAAGCTTGATAAAATTTAGTTTTGATGCGCGTATCTTTTATCGCATCAAGAATTCTGCACGCTCCAGTTGCATCAACATCGGTTGTATATTCCGGAATATCAAAACTTACTTTAACATGACTTTGCGCCGCTAAATTATAAACTTCATCAGGAACAATTTTTTCCAGCAAACGCGACATGTTAGAAGCATCCGCCAAATCGCCATAATGCAAAAAAAGTTTTACGCCCGAAATTTTAGTATCATTATAAAGATGATCGATGCGATCAGTATTAAAGCTGCTTGATCTGCGAATTACGCCGTGAACTTCGTAACCTTTGGCAAGTAAAAATTCAGCCAAGTATGATCCGTCCTGACCGGTGATTCCGGTGATTAAAGCTTTTTTAGTCATGATTCGTGTGAAAATTTTTTAAAGAATTTACAAAAATTGGTTGTAAAGACTGGCAGCAGTTTTTAAATATAGAAACAAATTTTTTGCCAAAATCGTACCTAAAATTTACAAAAATAATGTCTGATAAAAAAAATAATATGAGCGAAACCAACAAAAGATCAACCAAAAGACCAACTTCGCCACACATTCAAATATATAGCTGGAATATTTCTTCATTCACTTCAATTTTACATCGCTTCACCGGCATTGGCTTATATTTATCAGTTCTAGCATTTTCGTGGTTCATAGTTTTTTATACTTATAAAACCAATGTTTCTGAGGCTGCGGAAACTTGTAATTGTCCAATCACTCAAATTATTAATTACGGCTTTTGGGGCGCAATAATTTTTATTACTTTTGCGCTTTATTACCATTTATGTAATGGCATTCGTCATTTATTTTGGGATTTGGGCAAAGGCTTTGAAATTGCAACCGCAAAGCGCAATGGCATTTTAGTAATTATTTTATCTATCATCCTAACCATTCTTTCAATTGGCACGGTGCTTTATCTTAAAATGTCTTAATCATGAAAATTAAAATTGCTCCATCAACCAAAACTGGCGCTCATCACTGGCTTACTCAAAGAGTTTCAGCAATCGCGCTAATTCCTCTAATAATTTGGTTTGTACTTTCTTTCATAAAAATTGCCGAAGATCCGCAAGGTTATTTACCAGTTTTTTTCGCTTATCCAATCAACGCTGTTGCCGGAATTTTACTAATTACTACTTCGCTTTATCATGGTTCGCTTGGAATGCGCGTGATCATTGAAGATTACGTTTCCAACAAAACCACTATGCATTTTTTAATTATGCTTATTCACTTTATTTCAATTGCAACTGCAGTGGCAGCAGTGATCGCAATTGTTAGACTTCATTTAATTGGATAAAATGACAGAGACAAAAATCGCAAATTATAATATTATTGACCATGAATTTGATGTGATCGTTGTTGGCGCTGGCGGCGCTGGACTTCGCGCTACTTTTGGTATGGCACAAAAAGGTCTTTCAACTGCTTGCATTTCAAAAGTGTTTCCAACTCGCTCGCACACTGTTGCAGCGCAAGGTGGAATTTCTGCCGCTTTAGGAAATATGGGTGAAGACGACTGGCGCTGGCATATGTATGACACCATCAAAGGTTCTGACTGGTTGGGCGACCAAGATGCAATTGAATATATGTGTCGCGAAGCAATTGATGCAATCATTGAACTTGAACATTACGGCGTGCCTTTTTCTCGCACCGGGGACGGTAAAATTTATCAACGTCCTTTTGGCGGCATGACCAAAAAATACGGCGAAGGCGGACCCGCACAAAGAACTTGCGCCGCAGCTGATCGCACCGGACATGCAATCTTACACACGCTTTATCAACAATCGCTAAAACATAACGCCCAATTTTTTATCGAATATTTCGCGCTTGATTTGATTATGGAAAATGGAATTTGCCGCGGCGTTACAGCTTTTTCAATGGTTGATGGCTCAATTCATCGTTTCAAAGGTCAATTAGTTATTCTTGCAACTGGCGGTTATGGTCGCGCTTATTTTTCTGCTACTTCGGCGCACACTTGCACCGGTGACGGCAATGCCATGGTTTTACGCGCTGGCTTGCCGCTACAAGATATGGAATTTGTGCAATTTCATCCAACCGGAGTTTATGGCTCGGGCTGCTTAATTACTGAAGGTGCGCGCGGCGAAGGTGGCTATTTAGTTAATTCTGAAGGTGAAAGATTTATGGAACGCTACGCACCAAGTGCCAAAGATTTAGCCAGTCGTGACGTAGTTTCACGCGCTATGACCATGGAAATTCTTGCTGGACGCGGCGTTGGTCCTAAAAAAGATCACATTTATTTACACTTAAATCATCTAGATCCAAAAGTTCTTCACGAAAGACTTCCTGGCATTTCTGAAACCGCTAAAATCTTTGCTGGCGTTGACGTTACCAAACAACCAATTCCGGTTCTGCCAACGGTTCACTATAATATGGGCGGTATTCCAACTAATTTTAAGGCTGAAGTTTTAACCGTTAAAAATGGCAAAACTGAAATTGTTCCAGGACTTATGGCAATTGGCGAAGCAGCTTGTGTTTCGGTTCACGGCGCTAATCGTTTGGGCTCAAACTCACTTCTGGATTTAGTGGTTTTTGGTCGCGCTGCTGCAATTCGCGCTGCTGAAATTGTTAAACCAAACGCTACGCAAGCTGAACTTCAAGCCAATGCCGGCGAAGAATCACTACAAAGATTTGATAAAATCAGAAATTCAAATGGTAAAAATTCTACCGCCAAAATCAGAAGCGAAATGCAACATTGTATGCAAAGTCACGCCGCAGTTTTTAGAGTTGAAGATTCAATGAAAAAAGGCTTAGAAAAAATGCATGATATTTTTGCAAGTTTTGCAGATCTTAAAATCGAAGATCGCGGTCTTATTTGGAATAGCGATTTAATTGAAGCACTTGAACTTGATAATTTACGTTCGCAAGCTTTGGTTACAATTGCTTGCGCTCTGAATCGTAAAGAAAGCCGCGGTGCACAAGCGCGCGACGACTTTAAAGATCGTGATGACGAAAACTGGCTAAAACATTCAATCATGTGGTGCGATAATGCAGGAAAAACCAAAATCGATTATCGCGAAGTGGTTCTAAAGCCTTTGAGCAACGATGTTCAGGCTTTTCCTCCAAAAAAACGGGTTTATTAAATGATTTACGAAAATTTTTCTTATAAAAATATCGTTACTCTTTACGAAGGAGATTGCCTGGATTTTTTAAAAAAAATTCCAGACAAATCGACTCAGCTAGTAGTTACTTCTCCGCCTTACAATGTTGGAAAAGAATATGAAAAAAAGATTAAAATAGAAAAATATTTAGAGTTTCAAAAAAAAGTAATAGGCGAGTGCCATAGAATTTTAAAAGATGAAGGAAGTATTTGCTGGCAGGTTGGCAATTATATTGATTCAGGACAAATAATTCCTATAGACACATTGATCTATCCAATATTTTCTGAACTTGGTATGCAAATGAGAAACAGAATAATATGGCATTTTGGTCATGGTCTTCATGCCCAAAAAAGACTTTCTGGACGCTACGAAACAATAAACTGGTTCACTAAAACAAAAAACTATTTTTTTAATCTTGACCCAATAAGAATTCCTCAGAAATATCCTAATAAAAAATACTTCAAAGGCTTAAAAAAAGGTCAGCTATCTTGTAATCCACTTGGCAAAAATCCGTCTGATATTTGGGAAATACCAAATGTAAAAAATAATCATGTCGAAAAAACCAGTCACCCTTGCCAATTTCCTGTTGAGCTGGTTGAAAGACTAATTTTATCAATGACAAAAACTGATGATTTAGTTTTAGACCCATTTGCTGGTTCTGGAACAACTTTTGTTGCAGCGTTAATTCACAAAAGACGATGCGCTGGCTCTGAGATAGAAAATAAATACATTAAAATTGCAAAAAAAAGAATAGAGTCAGCACTCAATGATGAAGCAAAAATTAGGTCTATGAAAAAAGAGATATATAAAGAGCCTTTGATTATAAAACAAAACGATCTGTTTGATAAAAGATATGAAAATTATTTATGAATATTCTCATCTTGGCGGAAAACAAATCCTTCAAGTCGATCACCCAAAAATTTACAAAGAAATCAAAGATTCTATTTTTTCCATAAAAAAAATAGAAAAAAATAAAATTAGCAAAGAAAAAACCATGTCTGGCGAGATGCTTTATTCGCCAGTTGAGCTTAATAAAAAATTTAAAGATCAATTTAATAAAAAAGGTTATAAAGAATTACGAGATACTTACGATATTAAAATTCCAAATTATCAAAAAATAATAAAAGGCTCTTTCAAACAAATTGATTTTGTAAAAGAAAAAGTGTTGGTTGAAGTACAGTTCGGCAAATATGCTTTTATGTTTTATGATATGGCAAAATTTCAATATTTCTTTAATGAAAACAAGGCTGATGTCGGAGTTGAAATAGTTCCTTGCCATAATTTACAACAACAAATGTCTAGCGGAGTTTCTTATGGGGAGCAGCTAGTTTATGATATTGAAAGATTAAAACGACATTTTCCCGCGGTACCAGTTTACGTAATACTGGTCGATATCTAAGAATTAATTTAAGCTTTATCCCTTTGGGGATTCGGCAACGCGCACGCGAGTCGCGCCCCACGCTTGTGGGAAACCCCGCCCGTGTTAAAGGTATATACGGGTTAATTTATTACTTAAAAAATTTATGGCAGAAATTACACTTCCAAAAAATTCACAAATTGACAAAAAAGCTGGTAAAATTTTTAAAGCCAAAGCTGGTGCAAAAAATGTCCGCATTTTTGAAGTTTATCGTTATGATCCAGAAGATATTGAGAAAAAAAATCCGCATATCGATAAATTTGAAATTGATCTTGATGATTGCGGACCAATGGTTTTGGACGCGCTGATCAAAATTAAATCTGATTATGATTCATCACTTACTTTTCGCAGATCTTGTCGCGAAGGAATTTGCGGCTCGTGCGCCATGAATATTGACGGCACCAATACATTAGCTTGCACAAAAGCAGTTTCAGATTGCAAAAGCATTAATGTAAAAATCTATCCATTGCCGCACATGCCGGTCATTAAAGATTTGGTTCCTGATTTAACTCACTTTTACGAACAGCATAAATCAATCAAACCTTGGCTGCAAGCTGAAGCGCCACAAAATCCAAATAAAGAAAGATTACAATCTCCTAAAGATCGCGAAAAACTCGACGGGCTTTATGAATGTATTATGTGCGCTTGCTGTTCAACTTCTTGCCCAAGCTATTGGTGGAATTCTGATAAATATTTAGGACCAGCAATTTTATTACAAGCACAACGTTGGATTGCTGATTCACGCGATGAAGCTACCGAAGAAAGGCTTGACGCACTTGAAGATCCTTTCAAACTTTATCGTTGTCATACAATTATGAACTGTGCCAATGCTTGTCCAAAAGGCTTGAATCCAGCAAAAGCAATTGCTGAAATTAAGCAAGCAATTGCCGATCGCAAAGCTTAAACATAATGAAACAAAATATTTTATTTTTAGGTTGCGGCAAAATGGGTGCAATTTTACTTCATAATTTAATTGAAGAAAAAAGCGCCCTCGCCTCTGAAATTAAAGTTATAAAACCTACAAATAAAAAAAGTTTTTCCGCTGAAATAAAATGCTTTAAAGATGCCGGTCAACTTCCTAAAAATTATCAAGCTGATTTAGTTTTCTTAACAATCAAACCACAAGAAAGCGCTAAAGTTCTAGCTCAATTTGCTAACAATAAAATTTTTCACTCCAACACTATTTTCATTTCAATTTTAGCTGGCAAAAAAATTACTTTTTTTGAAAAAATTTTTGGCAAAAAAGCTAAAATTGTCAGAGCAATGCCAAACTTGCCAACCCAATATTCTCAAGGTATTTTTGCTTATCTTTGTAATCAAAATATCAAAAAACTTGAGTTAAAAAAATTAGAAAAAATCTTCAATAAATTTGGCGCAATTATTGAATTAGAAAGTGAGAATTTATTTAACGTTATCACAGCAATTTTTGGCTCTGGTCCGGCTTACATATTTTTATTACAAGAAATTTTTTATGAAATTGCCCAAAGTCATAAAATCAAAAAAGAGCAAGCTTTGGAATTAACCAAACAACTGTTTTTGGGCAGCGCTTTGATGTCATGCAATTCTGAAATTGATTTTGAAAATCTGCGTCAAGATGTTACTTCCAAAGGCGGCACAACTGAAGCGGCACTTAAAATTTTACAAAAAAATTCTGCCTTAAAAAATCTTTTTAAAAAAGCGCTTAATGCCGCAATTGATCAATCTAAAAAATTAGCATGATTAATTTAAAAGCTTCGCCAAAAACAGTGGTTGAAATTTATACTGATGGCGCTTGCTTAGGAAACCCAGGAAATGGCGGCTTTGGCGCCGTTTTGCTTTACAAAGAACATCGCAAAGAAATTTCCGGATCTGAATCAAACACCACCAATAATCGCATGGAATTGCGCGCCGCAATCGAGGCATTGCGACTTTTAAAAAAACCAACGGAAGTAAAAATTTACACCGATAGTAAATATGTTATGGATGGCATCAGCAAATGGATTGCAAACTGGAAAAAAAACGGCTGGAAAGGCGCCAATAAAAAGCCTATAAAAAATATTGATTTATGGCAAGAATTAGATTTGGAAGTTACTAAACATCAAACTACTTGGATTTGGGTAAAAGGACATGATGGTAACTATTACAACGAAGTGGCGGATCAGCTAGCTGGCAACGCCGCAAAATCAATTTAAAAAGATAAACGGACTAACACGTTAATGGTTTTTTGTTCTAATTTATAAGTAAATGGACCCCGTCATGCGACGGGGTGACAAGAGTAAAAAGGGGTGTGACAAGATTAAAAAAGATGAAAAGAGTAAGACGGAGTTACAAGAGCAAGAAGGAGTGACAAGAGTAAAAGAGATGAAAAGAGTAAGACGGGGTGACAATCTTGGTTAAGATCTAGCCACACTGTCCCCCGTCTTCACGACTTTGTCACCCCGTCTTCATGACGGGGCTGGTTGTGCTTTTTGGGATAATCGCCTCAAATATACGTGCTATAAAGATTGAGTCTTAGAAAAATTCAATTGCATCATTTAAGATGGGATATGCTATAATTAGCTTTTCCAAGCGGACTATTTTTATAACTATAGCCAAAGTAAATGATCAGACCAATTATAGTCCAAATTGAGAAGTAGATTCCATTTTCGATCAACAAATTATAAATCAGATAGCCACAACTTATTACAGCAACAGGAACAGTAAAATAAGCCGCCGGACATTTAAAATTGCGCGGTAAATTTGGCTCGGTTCTACGAAGAACTAAAACTCCAATTGCCACAATTACAAAAGAAAACAAAGTGCCAAGGCTAGTCATGTGACTTAAAGTTTTAAGCGGAAAAAAGCCTGAAATTAAAGCTACAGCAATCGAAACAAAAGCTACGGCAAAATGTGGTGTAGCAAATTTTTTATGTAATTTACAAAAAGCTGGTGGAATTAATCCATCGCGTGCCATCACAAAAAAAATGCGCGATTGACCATAAATTAAAATTAATAAAACCGAGGTAATGCCGGCAATTGCGCCAGTTGCAACTAAAGCTGATCCAATATTACTGCCATTTTCACGCAACGCTCGCGCCAAAGGTTCAGCGTTATTTAAAGTGTCATAGCGCACAATTCCGGTTAATACCAAAGAAACTGCCACATAAAGCACAGCGCAAACTGCTGCTGAAACAATAATACCAATTGGCAAATCTTTTTTAGGATTTTTACATTCTTCCGCCGCTGTAGCAACTGCATCAAAACCGATATAAGCATAAAAAACTGTTGCCGCACCAATAAAAATTCCGCTAATGCCAAATGGCGTAAAATCTGACCAATTATCCATCTTAATCATTGGCGTGGCAATGACCAAAAATAAAAAGATCACACCCAATTTTGTGACCACTAAAATACGATTTAATTTAACGCTTTCTTTAGTGCCGCGAAAAAGCAAAACGCCAATAAACAAAGAAATTAAAACTGCTGGCAAATTAATAATTCCGCCATTTGCCGGCGAGTTTGCCAAAGCTTCGGGAATTAAAATGCCGCCCGATTTTAAAATTCCAACCATGTAGCCCGACCAGCCAGAAGCAACCGTGGAAGCGCCAATAGCATATTCTAAAACCAAACCCCAACCAACTAACCAGGCAATAAATTCACCAAGAACAGCGTAAGAATAAGTGTAAGCGCTGCCAGCAACCGGAACCATTGATGCTAATTCGGCATAAGCCAAGCCGGCAAAAATACAGACAACAGCAGCTAAAAAATAAGAAATAGCAATTGCTGGACCAGCGTAGGTTGCAGCAGCAATTCCGGTTACGACAAAAATTCCGGTGCCAATGGTGCAACCAATGCCAATCATCACCAAATCAAAAGCGCCAAGGGTTTTTTTCAGAGTGTTTTTTTCAGCGTTAGCTAAAATTTCTTGAATAGTTTTCTTACGAAGCAGCGACATTAGGAATTTTATTTATTGAGATAACTTTTGCGATAACCATATAAAGCGTAAACAATAGTGCCAAGTGTGAACCAGGTTAAAAAAGGAACGCCGGTTTTTAGAAGTAAATTATACATCAAATATCCACAACTAATAATCGCAATTGGCGCTACTAAAAAAACTGCCGGACATTTGAAAGGTCGA
This sequence comes from Rickettsiales bacterium, assembly GCA_033763375.1. Classification (GTDB taxonomy): domain Bacteria; phylum Pseudomonadota; class Alphaproteobacteria; order Rickettsiales; family UBA1997; genus UBA2645. Next base: position 7,016 of record JANRKR010000056.1, on the reverse strand, counting down.
TGTAATTCCGGTCTTTTTAAACGCAAAACTAAAACACCAAAAGCTACAACCACAAAAGCAAAAAGAATTCCTAAACTACTCATATTTCCCATAGTGTGAATTGGTGTAAAGCCAGAAATTACCATCACGGCAATAGTAACAGAAATACAACCTAAGTAAGGAGTTGCAAATTTTGGATGCAATTTACAAAAAGCTGATGGCATCAAACCATCGCGCGCCATAACAAAAAAAACACGAGATTGTCCATACATTAAAACCAACAAAACCGCTAACATTCCGGCAACGGCTCCAGTTCCAACCAAGGCGGAACCAATTGTGCTGCCATTGGCGCGCAACGCAAAAGCCATTGGCTCAGGATTGTTTAATTCAGTGTAATTAACAATTCCGGTCAACGTCAGCGAAACTAAAACGTACAAAATCGCACAAATTGTTAAACCACCAATAATGCCAATTGGTAAATCGCGATTAGGATTTTTACATTCTTCGGCAGTTGTAGCGACTGCATCAAAACCTAAATAAGCAAAGAAAATTGCCGCAGCACCAGCGCCAACACCGTGCCAACCGTAAGGCATAAAATTGGTATAGTTTTCCATTTTGATGTGCGGCGCCGCAATAATTAAAAACAAAAAAATTACGCCAAGTTTTATCGCCACTAAAATACGATTAACCATCACACTTTCTTTAGTGCCAAAAGTAAGAAGAGTGCCAACAAAAAAAGCTACGCAAACTGCCGGCAGATTTATTATACCGCCATCGGATGGAACTTTGGTTAAAGCCTCGGGAATAATAATATCGCCAGATTTTAATATACCGATAAAATATCCTGACCAGCCAGCAGCAACGGTTGAAGCCGCAACTGTATATTCTAAAATTAAACCCCAAGCCACCAACCACGCCACAAATTCACCAAGAATTGCATATGAATAAGTATAAGCGCTGCCAGCAACTGGAACCATCGCCGCAAGTTCAGTATAAGCTAAAGCCGCAAACATACAGGCAAGACCGGCCAAAACGTAAGAAATAGCAATTGCCGGACCAGCATATTGCGCTGCAGCAATTCCAGTTAAAACAAAGATTCCGGTACCAATAGTACAGCCAATACCAAATAAAATTAAATCAATCGATCCTAAAGTTTTTTTAAGAGAATTTTTCTTTGCACCCTCAATAATACTTTCGATGCTTTTAGTTCTAAATATTTTGGCTCTAAATATTGAGTTCATATTATTTTTTTAAAATCAGTTTTAATTTTGCTAAAAAACTTTTTGTAATCTTTCTTAGTTCAATTCGAACGTCATAATTATAAAGGCCCAAGGCGACTACAAAAACAACACAAGACAATTTCGCTAATCAAAGACAGAAGATTATGACAGAGCTTTATTCGCTGGCAGTTGAAGCTTCTTGAGCAACTTCTGTTGAAATAAAACCTCTTTCTAAAAGTTCATTAATTGAATCTTTCATCGTGCACATTCCAGCCTTTTTACCTAATTCCATAATTGAATTAATTTGAGGAATTTTATCTTCGCGAATCAAGTTACGAATTGAGGAATTAGCAATCATAACTTCAAAAATAGCGCATCTACCACCGCCAATTTTTTTGACCAATCTTTGCGAAACTACTGCCTTTATTGAAGATGATAAAATACTGCGAATAACTGGTTTATCTTCCGCCGGAAAAACATCGATAATACGATTAATAGTTTGAGCAGCAGAACTAGTGTGTAAAGTTGCCAATACCAAATGACCGGTTTCAGCTGCGGTAAGAGCTAATTGAATTGTTTCAACATCGCGCAATTCGCCAACCAAAATAACGTCAGGATCTTCACGCAAGGCGCTGCGCAAAGCGTTTGAAAATGATAAAGTGCTGCTGCCAACTTCGCGCTGATTAACCAGAGACTTTTTATTTTTGTGAACAAATTCTACCGGATCTTCGATAGTTATGATGTGAACATCTTGAGTAACATTAATTTGATCAATTAAAGCAGAAAGAGTAGTTGATTTGCCGCTTCCTGTAGGTCCAACAACTAAAATCAAACCTTTAGTAAGTTTGGTTAAAGTACGAACCGCTTCTGGAACATGAAGGTCGGAAAGAGTTCTTACTACATTTGGAATTTCACGAAAAGCCGCTGCAGGACCGGCAATCGTTCTAAAAGCATTGACACGAAAACGTAAATCTTCACCAACTTGAATAGAAAAATCTAATTCTAATTTTTGTTCATAAATCTTTTTTTGTGGCTCGGTCATAACCGAATAAATCATTTCTCGAACTTGGTCTTTATTTAAAACCGTCATGCCAGGAATTGGTATCATATCGCCGTCAATTCTGACAATAGGAACAGCATTTGTAGAAATATGGACATCCGAACAACCTTGCTTTTTGGCGTAAGATAGAATTTTTTCGATGTCGAAAGCTAAAATTTTTTCAATAATCATTTGGAACCTTTATTTTATTTTTTTCTAATAAATTCAATGCGCTTTTTTATTTGATCAACAGGAATTGACTGATCAGAACCATCGCTGTTTTTCAAAACTTCTGAATATAGAGAAAGAGCGCTGGAGTAGTCAGCGATTTTGTCATAAATCACCGCCAAATTATATTTATAATCAGGGCGTTTATCATCATAAATTATCGCTTTTTTAAGCAATATAATTGCCTGATCGTAATTTTTTGCTTTGTCGTAAGCCAAAGCAGCCTGAGCTAAAATGTAAGAAGATTTAGGATTTTCAATAGTAAGTCTTGAAAGCAGATATAGCGCATCTTTAGGAGATTCATCAACCAGAATTGCTAATAGGTTTCCAATAATTTCTTCTTTGTTATCAACATCAGCTTTTAATAATTGATAATAAGCGGTTTTCGCCTGACGATATTGACCCAATTTTTGATAAACCACCGCCAAAGAAAATTTGGCATAATAATTATCTGGCTCGGCATTTAAAACTTGCTTGTAAAGCTCAATTGCAACTTCATATTGACCAATCAAGGCTGAATTATAAGCTAACTTTTCTTTTTCTCTGATTTCACTATCTGATGTTTTTGGATCAACAACTATAATTTTAACTGACGATTCAGCATTAAAGGATTTATCGCCACGATCAATGACAATATCAGATTTTTTTTGATTTTTTTTTGGCTTATAAAAATCAATTTGCTGACGCGAATCTTTGTCAAAAAGTAAGGTTTTTTCAATTTCTTGAACTAATTGAGGATTATCGACGTAGCTTTGATCAGCATGGGAAATATCTGCAGCTAAAATAAAAACAAAAAATAATAAGAAACTGCGATATTTAAAAAAATTGTCACTAAAAAAAATGTCACCGAAAATCTTGCCACTAAAAAGGTTACCAAAAAAGTTACATTTGAAGAAATCGGCAATCATTGATTATTTATTTTCTCTAAAATTTTTAACAGAATTATTTTTGACATAAATCATCACTGCCATAATTGCTGCAGGAGTGATTCCTTGAATTTTGGAAGCGGCACCAATCGTTGCTGGACGCCACTTGCCAAGCTTTTCTTTTACTTCACTAGAAAGACTTTGGATGTTGTTATAGTCAAGATCAAGAGGAATTTTCATGTTTTCTTCTTTACGAAAAATCTGTAAATCTTGTTCTTGGCGTTGCAAGTAAGAACTGTAAATTGCATTGATTGCAATTTGATTTTTTAACCTCGCCCCAATTCGAGAATTTTCTTTGGCAATTTGTGGCCAGATTTTTTCTAAAACGTCAAAATTTATTTCAGGAAAAGATAATAATTGTAAGGCGTTGCGCACAACTCCATCTTGCTTAATCGTAACGCCAAAATTACTTAATTTATTTGGTGAAATTTTCAGCTCTTGTAAAAATTCTGTCGCTTGCAGAATTTTTTCTTTTTTATTTTTAAAAATTTCAGCACGCTCAAAACCAACACAACCAAATTTGATGCCTTTTTCAGTCAAACGTAAATCAGCATTATCAGCACGCAAACTTAAACGATATTCCGCACGCGAAGTCAACATACGATAAGGTTCAGAAGTTCCAAATGTGGTTAAATCATCAATCATTACGCCAATATAACTTTCTGATCGATCTAAAATAAATTCTTCTTGAGAATTTTTACTACGCAGCGCGGCGTTAATTCCAGCGACAATTCCTTGTCCTGCCGCTTCTTCATAACCAGTTGTTCCATTGATTTGTCCAGCAAAAAACAAACCACGAATTTTTTTAGTTTCCAGCGTTGGTAATAATTGGCGCGGATCAACAAAATCATATTCAATAGCATAGCCAGCTTGCGTAACTTGACAATTTTCTAAACCGGGAATTGTGTGCAAAAATTCAATTTGTACATTAAGCGGCAGCGAGGTAGAAATGCCATTTGGATAAATTAAATCACTTTCCAAACCTTCTGGTTCTAAAAAAATTTGATGACGATCTTTATCAAAAAAACGATGAACTTTATCTTCAATTGACGGGCAATATCTTGGACCAACGCCAGAAATATATCCGCCATACATCGCCGATTTATCTAAATTATTTTTGATAATCTGATGAGTTTTGATATTGGTATAAGTTATAAAACAAGAGATTTGCGCCACTTTAATTTCATCATTTAAATAAGAAAATGGCTGCGGCGGATTATCGCCTGGCTGTTCTTCAAGTTTTGAAAAATCAATTGAGCTTTTTAAAATTCTAGGTGGCGTTCCGGTTTTAAGACGCCCTAAAATAAAATTATGTTGTTCTAAAGTTTTTGAAATTCCGTGTGATGGCGCTTCACCAACTCTTCCCGCTGGCGTTTTTTGATCACCAATGTGAATCATGCCACGCAAGAATGTTCCGGTAGTTAGGATAATGTTTTTGCAAAAAAATTTTTTTCCGTCAGCCAAAATTAACGCCTCAACTTTACCATCAACAACAGCGATATCTTCAACCGCACCAAAAATAATTTTAAGATTAGGATAATTTTGTAAAATTTTGTTGATGGCTTTTTTGTAAAGCTTGCGATCAGCTTGCGCTCTGGGCGAATGAACTGCGGCACCTTTGGAAGCGTTTAAAATACGAAAGTGAATTCCGGCTTCATCAATTGCTTTTGCCATTATTCCATCGAGCGCATCAATTTCTTTAACAATTGTTCCTTTGGCAACGCCACCGATTGCAGGATTGCAAGACATCTCACCAAGATTTTGTGGCGATTTAGTAATCAATAAAACTTCAGAACCAACTCGCGCCGCAGCGCAAGCTGCCTCAACGCCAGCATGTCCGCCACCAATAACAATTACATCAAATTTCTCAAACATGTTGACGACGTTCTGCAGATGCTTTAAGAAGTTCAGCTCCAGTTGGTTTAAAATCAGTATTTGGTTTACCTAAAAGACCAAAAGCAGCGCTAACTGGTTTAGCTTTTCTTTCTGCCGATAAGTTTTTATAGTTTTTGATATTAGTAACTTGGGTATTTAATTCTTTTAAATTACTAAAATCAGGCGTTGTTCTTGAAGCTGCACTTGCTGCAATTGTGTTTGCGCGCAAGGTCAATAAATCTTCTTTCAAAGATACATCATTTTCAACAGCTTTGCCTGGCCTTACAACCATTGGCGCGTTTATGGATTGTAATTGATACTTTGTACGAGAAATATTGGAACCATCGAATTCTTGTATATCTTTTGGCTTCTCAATTTCTACAGAAACTGCTGCACTAAAATTATTCTGAAAATTATAAACCAGATTTGCTATATCTTTAGCTGTAAGTTGAATTCCATTATCTCGACAATATTTCAAAAAATCAGCACTTAAATCTTTGAAAGATCCATCATTCTTAAACATTGGAAGCTTTTCATTTGGATTGGCTGGATTTGTGTAATAAAGATTTTGTTTGAAAAATATATCTCCATCTCTTGCGGAAGAAATTCCTGAATGGTTTAAAACTGATCCTTCACCGGTAATAACTCCAACCTTGGCAAATAATTGTAGTTGACCAATTTTAAAATTATCACAACTAACATAGCGACCATATCCATAAAAATCCTTGGAACTATTCTTGGCTTCTATTGTGCAAAGATTGCCATCATCTTTTAAATTACCCTTTTCATCAAAAACAAATTTGATTTCTGCGCCGTTAGAATCTTTATCAGCTCTAATGCCAAGCAAATCTTTATTAACATTCATTGGTTCAGGAGCGTCAACAACTTTAACTTCTTCTCTGCCCAAAACTGAATGATTTACAGCTTTACCGTCATGAAGTGTGGCAACTGATCTTTCACCATTTTCGTTAGTAGCAACCGCCAAAACTTTTATATCTTTATATCTTTTTACAACATGTTCGTAATCATCCAAACCAAATTCGCGCTTTATGCGTGATTTAGTATCTCTTCCTGATGAAAGAAGACCAAGGCTGGCAATACCTAAAATAGTATCAGCACCTTTCGATAATAAGTTGCCAGCAGTTTGTGAATATGTATCTTCAAGCCCAACTGGTCTATATTCATAAAGCGGCTTTCCATCAACTCCAACTTGCTGAACTAAAGTTGGATTGCCGTTTTTATCTTTTATCATGGTTGGAACATAGTGAAAAATTGTTTCACTATCAATAACCACATCGCCTTTTTTATATTCTTTGATTACTTTTTTACCATTTTCACAAACTGTCATTGGACCATCTTGCTTGCACAATTGCGCCCGCACATAAGCCTGATTTGTGCCAGGAATGTGAATATAAGCAATATTGTTGGTGCTGTCGTTGAAAGTGACAGAAATTTCATTTGGCGACTTATTTAAAAAAGATACGCCTTTAAACGAAGCCAGCGGCAGATCAATATTTAGAGTTTTTTCCAAATTTTCGTAGTAATTGGGATAAAAGATATCTTGACCAAGAGCGCGAGAACGTTCTTTTTCTTTACCAGCGATTAATTTTTTTTCATCATCAGTCAAAACCAGAGCTTTGGCGTTTTTTTCAATAGTTCTGTTAACTTTTTGAGTTAGAAAATTTGATGAATAATTCATCGAATTTTCATTAGCGATTTTTTTAGCAAGCTTATCTTGCAAACCTAAAT
>JANRKR010000055.1:0-15347 GCA_033763375.1 Rickettsiales bacterium | reverse complement strand
AATAAGTACGACAGGGTAACAAGAGTAAGAAGGGGTAACAAAAGTAAGACGGGGTGAAAATAAGTACGACAGGGTAACAAGAGTAAGACGGGGTAACAAAAGTAAGACGGGGCGACAGTTCCATCATAATTGTCACCCCGTCGCATGACGGTGTCCATGTACTCTGGTATTAAGTTATGATTAGAACCGAGAGCCCATTAATGGATTAATCAGATAAAAAAGCCTCGTTCAAAAAATATGAACGAGGCTTTTTTATAATCAAAATTATTCCCAGCCAATCACCTGATAACCCTTGCGACTCAAGCAAGTGGTAACATATCTTTGTTTTATTTGATCGGGCTTAACTTTATCTTCGCCAGCAACTGATAAAGCGCCAATTGCGGCACCAGCTGCGGCGCCAACTCCAGCACCAATCAAAGTTGATTTTAAACTGCGACCAAAAATTGCGCCGGTTGCCGTTCCAACAACGCCGCCAATTACTGCTTTGCGACCAGCTTCTTTAGCAGCGCGGCGCGCCTTGAATTGTTTTAAATATTCGTCAGCTTCTTTGCTACATGAAGTAATTTCTTGTTGCGCTACTTTTTCACCGTCGCGTAAATAAATTTCATTGCGATAAAGAATTGGCTTATAAGAAGCGCAAGAATTTAGAAAAATAATTATCACGATTACTGATGAGAGAATTTTTTTAGTCATATTAAATTTCAATTATTTGAATTGAATTATTTTCTAGAAATTGCTGCGGAACCAGATCTTTGCTGGTAGCACTGAGAAAAGTTGGTAAATTTGATAGTTTTATTTCGGCAAACAAATCAGATTTTCTTTGATTATCAAGATGCGAAACCACCTCGTCAAAAATTAAAATTGTCGGTTGATTTTTGTAATTGGCAGAAATTTTTGCCCGCGCCAGAGTAATTCCAATCATAATTGATTTTTGTTCGCCAGTTGAACAGTAAATTGCTGACATATTTTTTGTGGTCAAAATGGCGTCAAAATCGCCACGATGAACGCCAAAATCGGTTTTAAAATTAGCTAAATCTTGGGCGCGATTTTGTAATAATTTTTCTTTGTAAAACTCTTCAATCACAACGGCGCTTTGTTTTAACGCTAATTCTTCAATATCGCCTTTAACGATTAATTTTGGTTTAGGAAAGCTGGAAGAAAAAGAAGTGATGGCGCGATTAAAAAAATCAATCGCTTCAATGCGCGCAAAAGCAATGGCAATTCCCAATTCAACAATTTGATTTTCAATGATATCAAGCCATTTAGCGCTGGAAGTTTTGCCATTATATTTTTGTAAAATCAGCAGGCGTTCTTTTAGTAGTTTTTGATAATTATTGATGCGTGTTAAGTGCCAAGAATCAAGGTCAGAAACGATTTTATCAAGATAGTCGCGACGTGCAGATTTTCCGGAAATAAAAAGTTGTTCAAGTTGCGGAGTCAGTGCGATGAAATTTATTAAATAGCTTTTTAATTCAGCTTGGCGCTTTCCTTTGAAAGGCTCGCCGTTAATTTCAAAAATCTTTTTTTTGTTTGTAACGCAAAAAGACAAGCCAATTTTTTCAATAAACTGATGATTGGAGATTTCGGCATAAATGGCGAATTGTGATTTTTTTTCATCATTAATTTTATCAAAAAAAATCATTTCCTCAAAATCAGCGCCACGCAAAGAACTATTGCGACCAAGCAAAGTCAAGGCTTCAAGAATATTGGTTTTGCCAGCACCATTAATGCCAACAAATAAAACTAGAGATTGAGAAAAAGAAAATTTTTTGGAAGCGAAGTTGCGGAAATTATCCAACAGAAGTTTTGTGATTTGCATTATTAGAAATAAAATTCCTCAAACGCGAACGGGCATAATTACGAAAACTGAATTCATATTTTTAGCTTCAATTATTGCCGGAGAATTGCTGTCTTTGAAACGCATTAATAATTCTTCTTTGTCAATTTGACTAATAACATCAAGCAAATAGCGCGAGTTAAAACCAGTTTCAATTTTTTCACTGGTATAATTAACGTCCAATTCTTCATAAGCAAAAGAACCATCATTGGTGTTAACTTGTAAATTCATTTTGCCATTTTCAATTGAAAGTTTCAGCGAGCGATGTTTGTCGTTAGCAACCGTGGAAACGCGATCAACGCAATCAAAGAAAGTTTTTCTGTTAATAACTGAAATCTGATTATTGGCTTTTGGCAGAACTTTTTCATAATCAGGAAATTCGCCGTCAATCAGCTTGGAAATAAGTATTGTATTATCGGCGATGATTTTAATTTTAACTCGTGAAACTGAGATTTTTACTTTTTTACAACCATCAATAATCCGTCTGATTTCGGCAACAGATTTTTTAGGAACGATTACACCAAATTCAGATTTTAGATTGTCGCAAGCCAAATAAGACAAAGCCAAACGATGTCCGTCAGTTGCAACTGAACGAAGTTCAAAACCTGAATCGCGTTTAAGCGATTGTAAAAACAAACCGTTCAAATAATAGCGCGTTTCGTCGTTAGAAATAGCAAAGCGGGTTTTGTCGATCATTTTTGCCAAACCTTCGCCATCAACTTCGATTTCTTTTTCAAGATCATCTTGTGATAAATTTGGAAATTCAGCAGCGTCAATACAAGGTAAATTATATTTCGATTTGCCAGATTTTATCTGAAGAATTGTTGGGCTTTCTTGCGCAATCAAAATATTTGCCGCATCAGGAATTTTGCGCACAATATCAAAAAACATTTGCGCCGGAACAGTTGTAACGCCGCTGGTTTTAACGTCAGCATCAAAAGCAACCGTAACCAAAATATCCATGTCGGTTGCAGCCAGATTTATTTTTTCGCCTTTAACTTCGATTTTAATATTTTGTAAAACCGGAATAGTATTTTTTTTCTCGACTGCGCCATTAACGTTGGAAATGCTTTTGAGCAGAACTGATTTTGAAACTTCAAATTGCATATTTTATAAATGATATTGGGAGAATTTGTGGTTATTTTAAAAAAAGCCTCGGCTTAAATTTAGCCGAATATCAAACTAAATATAAACTTATTTGCCAACTTTTTTAGACTTTTGTTCATTAGCTTTTTGATCTAATTTATTTAGTTTGTTTTGAAGATTTTCTCTTCTTTGAGCAATTCTTTTTTGTTGATTAGCTTCTCTTTCTTCGCGAAGTGAATTCATTGCCGAATGTTTTTGATCATGACATTTCTTAGCATCTTCTCTTTTATTTGCGGCATTAATACAAGAAATTTCAGCTTCAATAATTGATTTTTCTTTATTTAAAGAAGCGATTATTTCTGTTTTATGTTTAGAAAAATTTTCTTGAGAATTTTCTTGACCTTCTTTTGTTTGATCTTCTTGGGCTTGTGCCAAAAAGCTTGAAACAAAAAATAAAAATGCGGCTAAAATAGAAAATTTATTTTTCATATATTTTTTAGAAGTTGAGAGCTTAATTTATATTTTGACTAGAGCTGAAGAATTTGTTCAAATATAAATATTTTACAAATGATTTTGTAAGTCAGTTTAATAATTTAATTTTCTGGATAATTTTTAATTCACATGAATAGCAATCAAATTACGCAAGTAACTTTCAAAGAATTTACCAGCAGCAACGGTTTGTTTTGCCAGTTTGACGACCAAAATGGCGTTCTTTTGCTTGATGTAAAAAATTCTTTTAATGAAGAAGATTTTATTGCGATTGCCGATTTAATTAACCCTTATTTTCAAGAAAACGGCGAATTGCGCGGCGTGATTATAAATTCAAAAAAATTTCCTTATTGGTCGGGTGCGCAAAATCGTAATCAATACATAAATTTTGCCAGTGAAAATCATCACAAATTTAACAAAGCAGCTTTAGTGATGAATGGTTTTTTTACCAAAATTGTTGCCAGAATTGCTCGTGGTCGAGTTCATCCTGAAGTAAAAATTTTCAAATATAATCAAATAGTTAAAGCCCAAAGTTGGATTTTATCAGAAATGAAATTATTGGATTAGAGCCTGTTTTTTATTAACTTGCGGCAATTCGCTGCGCCAGCCGCCGCCAAGCGCTTTATATAAATTTACATAAGCCGAAAGCTGTTGCTGTTTTACTTCTACTAATTCTGTTTGTGCTTCCAGATAATCTCTGCGTGTTAAGAGCGATTCAAGATAATCAACGCGCGCCGCCAAAAAAAGAATATTTGAAATGTCAAATGAATCTGCCAAGGCTTCCGCTTGCTTTGATTTTAATTTATAAATCTGATCCAAATTTTTTACGGCAGCTAGCTGATTAGAAACTTCGGCAAATGCGGTGATAAAAGTTTTTTCGTAATTATAAATGGCTTCTATTTGGCGACTATTAGCAGAAAAATAATCAGCTTTTATAGCATTTCGATTCAAAAGCGGCGCGGTTAAACCAGCTGCAGCATTAAAAAATAATGATTCAGGATTTACAAAATGACGCGAATTGAAAGATTGATAACCCAAACTGCCATCAATATTTAACGACGGATAAAATTGAGCTTTAACCGCTTTAATATTTAATTTAGCAGCTGCAATTTTCAGCGCTGCTTGCTTTACATCAGGACGATTATCAAGCAAAGCTGCAGGAATTCCGACGGCAATTTCATCGATTGTAATTTCTTTAAACTTATTTGACGGGCGCAAAATAGTTTGTGGCAGACGACCTAAAATTTTATTTAAATGATTTTCAGTAACTATAATTTGTTGTTTGATTTTATATTCACGGCTTTGGTTTTTTAAAACTTCGGCATCAAAACGTCGAACCGCCAGAGAAGTAGTTCGACCAGCAATTTTTTGTAAAGCAACCACTTGTTGAGCTTTTTCTAAAGTGACGATATATTGTTCGATAATTTCCAGCTGATTATCAAGCGACATTAATTCGTAATAATCATTGGCAATTTCTGCTATCAATTGAGTAACTGCAAAATTTTTTCCTTCAATGGAAGCAAGATATTCTAAATAAGCTGATTTTTTAAAATTGCGTAATTTGCCCCAAATATCAACTTCCCAACTTGCGGTCAAAGCCAATTGGCGATTATTCAAAGTTTCAGGTAAATTGGAATTTTTATCCGCCGCGCCTTGGCTGGAATATTGGCTGGTTTTTTCTTTTGCTAAATCAGCGCCAACGCCAATCTTTGGTAAATATTGACCTTGCCTTGCTAAAACCTCGTTACTTTTGATGATAATTTCCTGATCGAGAATATTTAATTCTTGATTATTTTTAAGAGCAATTTCGATCAAAGATTTTAGTTCTTCGTCTTTAAAAAAAACTTGCCAATTTTTAGTTCCAAAATTTTCTTCTTTTGCCGTTTCTTCTTTGTTTTGTTGGCTTTGCGGGTTTTCATTTTCTGAATTTTTTTCACTAAAATTTTTAGAAAAATCTGCAGGAATTTTTAAATTTCCAGCGCCATTTTTATTTTCTGGTAAATTTGGTGCGCATGCAAAAAGCAGTAAGATTAACAAACAATTTGTGATCTGCCTAAACTGATTAAATATCATCTTAAAATTTTTCAGTTAATGGTTCTTCATCTTCGTCTTGAATCAAAGTTTTGCCTTGAGCAATTGAGCCAAAAATATAATATAATCCCGGAACAATCAGCACGCCAAAGAAAGTGCCAAATAACATTCCGCCAAGTGCAGAAGCGCCAATAGTATTATTTGCAGCCGACCCCGCGCCAGAAGCCAAAACCATCGGAATTAAGCCAGCAATAAAAGCAAAAGAAGTCATTAAAATTGGACGAAAGCGCATCTTGGCGCCGGCAATTGCCGCATCTAAAACCGACATTCCTCTTTGCTGTTTTTGACGCGCAAATTCTACAATTAAAACAGCATTTTTACCCAAAAGCCCAACCAACATTATTAATCCAACTTGAGCATAAACATCATTGGCAAGTCCCATAATTTTTAATAAAAGAAACGAACCAAAAACTCCTGGCGGCAGTGAAAACATAACGGCAAGAGGAATAATAAAACTTTCATATTGCGCCGCTAAAACAAAATAAACGAATAATAAAACGACCACAAAAATATAAAGCGCTTCGTTGCCGCGCGCAGCTTCGTCAAATGATAAGCCTTCCCAAGCTATGTCAAATCCGCGTGGCAAAGTTTCTTTGGCAACTTTATTAACCGCACTAATTGCATCACCAGTTGTAAAGCCTTTAGCGGGAGTTGCGCGAATTGATGCCGAATTATATAAATTAAAGCGCGTTAATTCATTTGGTCCTTGAGTTTTATTAAGCTTCATAAACGCCGAATAAGGCACCATTTCACCGCGATCATTTTTGGTATAAAAATTTAAAACATCAGAAGGTAAATCGCGAAATTCTGGCAAAGATTGGACATAAACTTTGAAGAACTGACCAAAGCGAATGAAGCCTTGTTGATAAGTGCTGCCAACTAAAATATTAAGATTTTCCATGGCGTCATTGACAAAAACACCTTTTTGCATCGCCTGCTTGGTATCAATTTCTAATTCATATTGCGGAAAAGTTGCCGAATAAAAAGTGAATAAGCCATTAAGCTCAGGGCGTTGTTTTAAATTATTGATAAATTCTTTATTGATTGAATCAAAGTCGCGATAATTGGTAGTATTGGTTTTATCAAGCATTCGAAAAGCAATTCCACCGGTGGCGCCATAACCAGGAACGGTTGGCGGTTCAAAATATTCAATTACTGCACCAATATTTTTAGTTTTTTCTTCAAGCTCTTCAATAATTTGATGAACACTTTTATTACGTTTGCTCCAGCTTTTTAAATTGATAAAACAAGTTCCAGCATTTGAGCCACGTCCTTCGGTTAACATTTCAAAACCGGCAAGCGATGCCACCGACTCAATACCATCAATCTCTTTAGCAATTTCGCCTAATTTGGTTGAAACTTCGTAAGTCTTTTCCAGAGTTGATCCGGGCGGCGTTTGAATAATAGCGTAAATCATGCCCTGATCTTCATTTGGAATAAATCCACCTGGAACGATTTTAACCAGTGCAAAAATTCCAATTACAAAAATAATTAAAATGCCGCCAGTTAAAGATTTTTTGGCGATAATGCCTGATAAAAACTTCAGATAAACTTGTGAAACTTTTTCAAATTCATCGTTAAATTTATCAAGCGCAGAAGCGATAAAAGTTTTTTTAACTTTGTTCGAGTGAGAATGTTTTTTTAAAATCATTGCGCTCAAAACCGGCGTTAAAGTAAGAGCAACAATGCCAGAAAGTGTTATTGCCGAAGCCATGGTTATAGAAAATTGTTTAAGCAATATTCCAACCGGACCAGTCATAAAGGCAATTGGCACAAAAACTGCGGTCATTAAAAGTGTGATAGCGATAACGGCGCCGCTGATTTCTCCTAATACTTTTTTTACCGCACGATATGGCGAAATATTTTCTTCTGCCATTTTAGCGTGAACCGCTTCAACCACGACAATCGCGTCATCAACCACAATTCCAATTGCTAAAACCATAGCAAATAAGGTGATCAGATTTATTGATAATCCAAAAAATTGCATCGCTACAAAGGCGCCAATTAAAGAAACCGGAACAACTAAAACCGGAATTAAAGTTGAACGCCAATCGCCCAAAAATAAAAATACTACTAATGAAACTAAAATAAATGCTTCGAAAAGAGTGTGTAAAACCTTATGAATAGAAGCTTCAAGAAAGTTAGAAACATCATAACTAATTTTATAATCCATGCCGGCTGGAAAATCTTTACGCAACAATTCCAACTTATCTTTGATTCTTTCAATTACTTCATTGGCATTACTGTTGAAAGTTTGTTTAAGCAAAATTGACGAAGATGGATGACCATCTACGGTTGAATAAATATCATAAAATTCGCTGTCTAATTCAACTTTGGCGATGTCTTTTAAATAAAGAATTTCGCCATTTGGATTAGCACGAATAATGATATTTTCATATTCTTGCGGCTGATTATATCTTCCTTTATAAGTCAAAGTATATTCCAGCGATTGCGCTTTTTTGCCTGAACTGCTGCCAATTCTTCCTGGATGACCTATAACACTTTGTTTGGCGATGGCGTCCATAACATCGTTGGTAGAAATATTATAAGCGCGCATACGATCGGGATTAAGCCAAACGCGCATCGCATAAGTGCGCGAGCCAAGATTTTGCACCTGTCCAATACCTTTAATTCTTTTGAGCTCAGGCAAAAGACGAACATTGGCATAATTAAAAATAAATTTTTCATCAGCGTCTTTATCAGTGCTAAAAAGATTTACATACATCAACATGCTTGGTTGAACAGCTTGCACGATTACACCTTCTAATTGCACAAGTTGTGGCAATTTATTGATTGCCTGATCAACACGGGTTTTAACTTGAACCACGGCATTATTGGGATCAGTGTCCATATCAAAAAGAACCTGAATTTCACCTTCACCGGCGCTGCTGGCGGAAGAAGTCATATAGCGCATTCCTGGAACGCCATTGATAGCTTGTTCAAGTGGAATTAGCGCTGATTGCACAATAACATCAGCATTGGCGCCTGGAAAAGTTACAAAAACGGTAACGCGAGTTGGCGCAATACGCGGAAATTGTGAAACTGGTAAAGTTAAGGCTGCTAAAATTCCTAAAAAAACAATAATCAGCGAAATTACGATTGCTAAAACTGGGCGATGAATAAATTTTTCAAACATTGGTCAAATTATTTTATCGGAAGTTGTAAATTTTGGCGCACAGTTTCATGGTCTAATTCTTGAATTTTAATGACGTCACCCTCGTGAACTTTGCCCAAGCCTTCTAATAAAATTTTGTCTTTTTCACTTAAATTTGCGGCAATAATAAATAAATTTGGAACTTCGCCAGCGATGGAAATTTGCCGCGAACTAATTTGGTTATTTTCATCAACCACAAAAACAAATTTTTTATCCAAAACTTCAAAAGTTGCTTTTTGTGGAATGACCAAAGCATTTTCAAATTTTTTAGTTAGCAAAACTGTTCCGGTTTCGCCGTGACGAAGGATGCGATTTGGATTTGGAATAGTGGCGCGAAAAGCAACATTACCAACTTCATTGTTAAAATCGGCTTCAATTGTATCAATTTTGCCTTGCTGAGGAAACAAGCTGCCATTGGCTAAAACCAATTCAACCGGAACATTATCGGAAGTTTTTTGCTTGTGATCCATATAATCTAAATAATCAGCTTCGGAAACGTTGAAATATAACCACATTTTACTGTTATCAGAAAAGTTGGTTAATAATTCGCCTTCGTTAATTAAGCTGCCAAGCCGCACTTGAAAACGATCCATAATTCCATCAAATGGCGCTTTAACCGTGGCGAATTGAAGATGCGCTTGCGCTAATTCCATTTCGGCGTGCGCTTTGTCCAGTCGCGCTTTGGTTAACGCCAATTCATTTTTTGAAACCACATTGCGTTTTTGTAAAATCAACGTGTTGTCATATTCAATTTTAGCTAATTGATATTCGGCTTTAGCTTTTTTTAATTCGGCTTCCAGCAATAGCGGCATGATCTGAAACATTTTTTGACCTTTGCGCACAAATTGTCCTTCATCAACAAAAATATTTTGCAAATAACCTTTTTCTAATGAGCGTAATTCAATGTGTTGAACAGCGCGAATTTGCGCCACATATTCTTTTTTAATATCAAGAGTTTGGCGCCATGGCGAAGTTACTGGAAATTCAGCGACAGATTTTTCATCCTGATGATGACTGAAATAGTGAAAGACAAGAATTGCAGTAATAATTACAATCGATGAAATCAATACGAAAAGCTTATAATCATTGGGGCGATAATCACTTTCTTTCATAACAAGATTTTGTTCATATAATTAATTTTGATTTTAATTAGATGACTTCTTGCCAAAGTGATTCTTAAGTTTTGCTTAAAATATTTTTCTTTATCGCTTCAAGATAATTCAAAGCGATATGAGTTTCGACTTATGCTTCTATATAAATAAACTGATTGAGGATACCGATCTTTTAAAAAACAAAAAATCTATTGCGGATGTGGCAATTCAGTTGCCGCGCAGCAATTCATCTTGATTGAAGATTTTAAGTTAATATTTCTCTCCTACATTTCTTCAAATAATTTTGCACGCAGGCAAACAGAAGCATGGTGACAATTTAAGATATTAAGCAGCGGCTTGAGGAATCAGAAGATTTGCTCCAACATCTTTTATCAAAGAAGTAAATTTTTTAAAATCACTTCCATTAAAAAATTTGTTTTTGTGAGTAATATTTCTTATTAAACTTTGAGCTTGCAGAGCTTTGTAAGATTTTTCTTCCTCTTCTGCGCTGTAATTAAGTAAAAAATTCAGCATTGTTTTAAGAATTGATATCGGCGCGCCTTCATTTAAAATATCTGTGACAATAGATTTCGCTTCAGACTCGCATTCTTTTTTTACCGTCTGATTTTTAATAACTTTCTCAATCACTGAAATTAAAAAATCTTCAAGATTACTTCTATCAATTTCATTTGAGATTATATTTAAAACATCTTCTAAAGTGATTTTTTTCTCAGAAATTTCCTCAATTAAGTCTTTAGGCATTGTATAATTTAAGATTGGAATTGGTATTATCTTTTCTATCTTCTATAGAAAATATTTCTGGAAAATATTGGTCGTCATCCAGACCAATTGAATTACCATAATTTACGATCTCTTTATTAAGTTCTGCAACCAGAGAAGGCTTGAATCCAACTATTGCAATTGTTGGCTTCCAAGCGTGTTTATTTTCTATTTTTGATCCATATCTTAAAAAAGATTGGAATGCTTTAGTAAGGGCGGAAGATTTCATTAGCTGGATGATTCATTGCGAATATCAAGAAGAACATAAATTTTTTAGATAAATACCAAAGGTAATTTTAGCGTGTGACATCTTGCCAATTTTTGTAAAATCAAATTTTTCGTGAAAAATAATTGAAGCTTCATTTTTAAAAGGTTGATGAACTATACGACAAATAATTTGCTGATATTTTTTATCTTTTACCATTTCGATCATTGCGCTCAATAATTTTTTGCCAATATTTTTTGTCGCAGTTTTTTTAACAATTTGTTTGTGATAAAAAGTTTTAGCTGCAGCAAGATTTTTTTTAGCAATAGTTTCTGAAGGAAAATCTATTTGTGATTTTTTAATATCGCATCCAATCAAATATCCCAATATCTCGTAGCTATTTTCTTTTTTATTTTCAGCAACCAAAACCACAAAATCTTTTCGATCATCAATCATCTTTTTGGCATTTTCACTAGTTAATCTGGTTAGTAAAAAACCTTTCTTGGAAAAATCCTCAGCGCTAAATTTTGTTAAATTATTTTCAACCAGATTTTGCTCACAAATTTCAATCATTTGATCGATGTCACTATGTTTTGCTTTTCTAATATTTATTTGACTCATCTAGCGCTTAATTAAATTTTGTCTGACAAATTTTTTTTATAATTTCATTAGTTAAAAGCCGGTAATCATCGCAAATTTTAATTTGATGGTCATTGGTTGTTATTAAACCTTGATTTTCAAGTTTTTTTAATTTTTCAAAGTCAAAAATTTCACTTAGTTTTTTTTGAAAATGTTGATAAAAAAATTTTTCACTAAGACCTTCTTTCAAACGCAAAGCCATTAAAATCAACTCATCTTCTAAATCACTTGCGGTGATTTTTTCTAATTTTTGAATACCAACGCCAAAATTTTCAACTTTTTTTAGCCAAGCCAAGGGCTCACAAATCATTGCGATTGCTGATCTTTGCAACTCATTTTTAAAATAAATTCTTGAATGCGCGCCAGCACCAATTCCAATATAATCTTCACCTTGCCAATAAGATAAATTATGGCGCGACTGAAAATCTTTTTTAGCATAATTAGAAATTTCATAAAGCTCTAAACCAGCATTAGCTGTAATTTCATAAGTTTTTTCGTAAAGCTGCGCTGCCAAATTTTCATCAGGAATTTGAAATTTCTTTTGTTTAAATTCACTGAAAAATTTTGTGCCTTTTTCAATTGTTAGTTGATAAAGCGATAAATGATTGCTACCAAAATTTATGGCACAAATAAGTTCTTCACACCAAGATTTAACAGTTTGTCTGGGACGCGCATAAATTAAATCGAAAGAAAAATTATCAAAAATTTTTGCAGCAATTTCAATTGTTGCAATCGCTTCTTTTGCGCAGTGTTGGCGTCCTAAAAATTTTAAATCGTCATCGTTTAAAGCCTGAATTCCAAGCGATAAACGATTGATACCAATTTGTTGCAAATCTTTAAATTTTGCCGCTTCAAAAGATGTTGGATTTGCTTCTAAAGTAATTTCACAATCATCAGCAATTATCCAAAGTTGTGAAATTTTTTTTAAAATTCCTTCCACTAAAAAAATTGGCATTAACGAAGGAGTGCCACCGCCAAAAAAAATCGATTTAACTTGGCGCGGCGAAATTTTGGCAGCGAAAAATTCTAGTTCTTTTTCATAAGCGCATAAAAAATTTTCGTAATCAACGTTATCACGAACATGCGAGTTAAAATCACAATAAGGACATTTTGACTTACAGAATGGATAGTGAATATAAATTGATAAAGCTTGATGCACAATTGCCTTGATCTAATTGGTTGTGTAAAATATTTTGATAAATATTATCAACTTTGATGAGAAGTATAACAAACTAAATTCTTTTAAAAAATGCTGCAAATCACAATCGTAGTTTTTCGCGAAATTTTGGAAATTTCATTAATCATCGGCATTCTAACTGCCGCAACTAAAGAAATTAAAGGTCGCAGCACTTGGATTTTAAGCGGCTTGGCACTTGGTTTTATTGGCTCGATAATTTTGGCATTATTTACCGATAAAATTTCAGCAACTCTTGATGGCATGGGACAAGAATTTTTTAACGGCTTAATTTTAATTGCTGCTGCAATCATGATTGGCTGGACCGTTTTGTGGATGCAAAAGCACGCCAGATCTA
Organism: Rickettsiales bacterium; assembly: GCA_033763375.1. Classification (GTDB taxonomy): domain Bacteria; phylum Pseudomonadota; class Alphaproteobacteria; order Rickettsiales; family UBA1997; genus UBA2645. The sequence goes on along the minus strand of JANRKR010000055.1, from coordinate 2,443 downwards.
TTTCCACAGAATTAAAAAATTTAAGCAATTCGGTTCGCGATGGCAAAAAACCACTTTACGCTTTATTGATTGTGGTTTTTTTATCGGTTCTTCGCGAAAGTGCCGAGATAGTTCTTTTTTCTTACAGCTATTACATTTCTGGCACGGCAGTTTCTGATATAATTTTTGGATTAATTTTTGGTATTACTTTTGGATTAATCGCCGGAATCGCGCTCTATTTGGGCATTTTAAAGGCTTTTGGAAAATACTTTTTTATTGTTACAACTTGGATTTTAATTTTTTTAGCTGCCGGAATTTTAGCACAAGGAATTGGTTTTTGGATCAACGCCCAAATTATTCCTGATCTTGGTAATCCTATTTTTGATAGTTCAAAAATTTTACCTCAAACTAGTTTGTTTGGAAAATTTCTACACATCTTTTTTGGTTATATTGATCAGCCAGCAGGCGCGCAATTAATTGCTTATGTTACAACAATTCTAATTTTATTTACTGGACTGAGAATTGCTAAAAAAATTTAAAGCCAGATTCTGTTTGCAAACAGGCTCTAAAATTAAAATCTAAAATTTCTTCGCCATTTCAATAGCGCCATAACTTATAATTGCTGATGCGCCAGCTCGTTTAAAAGCGATTAAACTTTCATAAAATGCTTCGTCAAAATTAAAAGCACCATTTTGCGCCGCAAATTTCAACATGGCAAATTCACCACTAACTTGATAAGAAATTATTGGTAAATTAAAATTTTGCGAAGTGCGCGCAACAATGTCTAAATAAGGCATTCCGGGTTTTATAATTATTAAATCTGCACCTTCCGCAATGTCCATTGCAACTTCGCGCAAAGCTTCAAGAGAATTTCTAAAATCCATTTGATAAGTTTTTTTATCTTTAATCTTTAAAGAATTTTTTAAGTTTGAAGCCGATCCAACCGCGCTGCGAAAAGGTCCGTAAAAAGTTGAGGCAAATTTTGCCGCATAAGAAATTAAACCTACATTTATAAAACCCTGATCATCAAGTGCGTCGCGAATTACACCAATTCTGCCATCCATCATATCGGAAGGCGCTACAAAATCGCTGCCTGCAGCGGCTTGAACCAAAGCTTGCTTACACAAAATTTCAATTGTGGCATCATTTTCAATTTCGCCTTGATTATTTAAAACTCCGTCATGACCGTGACTAGTGTAAGGATCAAGCGCCACGTCAGTAATAACACCGATTTCTGGCACTTTATTTTTTATTTCTAAAATGGTGCGACAAATTAAATTTTTAGGATTTAACGCTTCTTTTCCCTGAGCGTTTTTTAATTTATTGTCAATCACCGGAAATAGCATCAAGGCTGGAATACCAAGCTTTTGCGCCTCTTGCGCTTTTTTTACAATCAAGTCAATTGAAAAGCGCGCAACATCAGGAAGGTTGATAATTTTTTCAACTTTATTTTTGCCTTCAATTACAAAAAGTGGTAAAATTAAATCACTTGCTGAAAGTGAATTTTGCGCAGTTAGATTACGAATCCACGGCGCTTGACGATTTCTGCGCAAACGTGTTTTGGGAAAAGCTTCACTACGAAAGTTTATCTTAGAAAAATTGGTCATTTTATTTTTAATCGATATTTTAAAAAATTAGTTTCACTTTATTAATCTAAATTTTTTTGACCTTAAACTTCCATGAAAAATATTCTTGAAGAAATCTACAAGCACAAGCTGATTGAAGTACGAAACCGCAAAAAAACCCTTAGCGTTAAAGAAATTTGTCAACAATTAAAATGTCAAAAAAATGCAGTTAAAGATTTTTATCAAGCGCTAAAAAATAAAAATGATAAAGCAGAAATTAGCTTGATTTGTGAAATCAAAAAAGCCTCGCCAAGTCATGGAATAATTCGTGAAGATTTCAATCATTTAGAAATTGCTAAAGCCTATGAAAATGCTGGCGCCACTTGCCTTTCAATTTTAACTGATGAAAAATATTTCATGGGCAAAAACCAATATTTACAAGAAGTGGCAGCAGTTGCAAATTTACCAATTTTGCGCAAAGATTTTATCGTTGATACTTATCAAATTTATGAAGCCAAAATGCTGGGCGCTTCTTGTATTTTATTAATTGTAGCAATGATTGATGATGCAAAACTTATCGAGCTTGAACAATGCGCTTTTGATTTGGGCTTATCGGTTTTAATTGAGATTCATAATGAAGAAGAATTACAACGCACTGCAAAATTAAGAAGCAAACTTTTAGGAATTAATAATCGCGATTTAAAAACTCTGAAAGTTGATCTGCAAACTTCGTTATTTTTAAGCGAGCAAGTTCCTGATGATTACGTTTTAATTTCTGAAAGTGGCATAAAAGACGCGCTAGATATTGATCTTTTACAACAAGCTGGAATCAACTGCTTCTTGATTGGCGAGCATTTTATGCGTCAAAAAAATATTATCAAAGCAGTTAAAGATATTTT
>JANRKR010000054.1:0-7962 GCA_033763375.1 Rickettsiales bacterium | reverse complement strand
AGATTTTGGCATATTTTTAGCGATTTTTTTATGAAATTTTTTATAATATCGGAAAATTTTTTAAAAAATTTCGTGAAAAAAAAGAGCAAAAATAGAACTAAATATGAGAATAATTAGGTTTGAAAACAGGCTCTAGATTGTAATTAATTTTCTTTAATTTCCCTTCAAGTCATGTCAAAAGAATTAGCACAAAACTCGCCGTTTTTTGGTGCCAATATAGTTTTTATCAATGAAATTTATCAAAAGTTTTTACAAAACCCAGCTTCTGTCGACGCTTCTTGGGTTGAGTTTTTTAAACAAAACTCTGATGAAGTAAAATCAATTTTAGCTGATTATCAAGGACCAAGCTGGGCTTCGCGTAATTTAAAAGTTATTGGTTCACAAGATTTCGACATTTCTTCCAACGCTAAAAAAGAGCCAGCAAAAAAAGACAGTAAAAACTCTGCAAGTTTAATTGACGGTAAAGACTTAAATCTAAGAATTTCCAACTTAATTTCTGCATATAAAAAATATGCGCATTTAGCTGCAAACCTTGATCCAATTGGCTTAAAGCCAACTAAAAATATTACAGAAATTGATATTTCTGCTCACGGAATTGAAGCAGCGGATTTGGAAAAAGAAGTTGAAATTGGCGGCGCTTTTGGTCTTGGCAAAACTAAGATCAATCAACTTATAGAATATTTAAATTTTGTTTATGCCAATAAAGTTGGTGCTGAATTTGAATATATTACCAATCAGGAACAAAAAACATGGTTAGCGCACGAGACTGAAAATGCCATGTTGCAAGACATTTCCAAAGATGAAAAATTAAAAATTTTAAAAGAAATAATCAGAACTGAAAGCTTTGAACAATTTCTGCACAAAAGATTTCCGGGCGCTAAAAGATTTTCAATTGAAGGTGGTGATTCATCAATTAACTCAATGGAAAAAATTATTGAGGTTGCTGCCAAAATTGGAGTTAAAAAAATTATTATTGGTATGGCGCATCGCGGTCGTTTAAATACCTTGACTGGCGTAATGGGAAAACCATATCACCAACTTATTGCTGAATTTAAAGGCACGCCCGGAATTCCTGACGGCGTTACCAAATCTGGCGATGTCAAATATCACATGGGTTATGCGTCAAAGCGCGAAATAAAAGATGAAAATAATATTTACAAAATTGATTTGTCATTAGCTTTTAATCCGTCGCATTTAGAAGCTGTTAACACTGTTGTTACCGGAAGAATTCGCGCTAAGCAAGCGCTTTACGGCGACGCCGATGGATCGCAAGCAATGGCTTTGTTAATTCATGGTGATGCCGCTTTCGCCGGTCAAGGTTTGGTTGCTGAAAGCTTAATGATGAATGGAATTGAAGGTTACAATACTGGCGGCGTTATTCACATAATTATAAATAACCAAATTGGTTTTACCGCTAATCCGAGTGATTCCAGAAGCACAACTTACGCATCAGATTTAGCTAAGGCAATTGAAGCGCCAATTTTTCACATCAATGGCGATGACGTTGAAAGTGTAGTAAAAATTTCAGAATTGGCGATGCGTTATCGTCAAACTTTTAAAAAAGATATTGTTCTTGATATAATTTGTTATCGCCGCTATGGCCACAATGAAGGCGATGAACCACTTTACACTCAACCTTTGATGTATGCCAAAATCAAAGATCATCCAACTCTGGAAAAAATTTATGCACAAAAATTGATCGAACAAAACGTTATTTCGCAAGATGATTATAAAAAATTAGCTGCTGATTTTAACAATTTTTTAGCAGCTGAATTTGAAAAAGCAGAAAGTTATAAAGCAGTTGAAGCTGATTGGCTGAAAGAGAATTGGAGCAAAATTCAACATAATAATAATGAAGTTGCTAATACCAAAGTTGCCAAAAATAAGTTAAAAGAATATGCCGAAAAACTAACTTTATTACCATCAGGATTTTCTGAAAATCACAAAATTCACGCCACTAAATTAAAACAAAAAAACACTGTTGATGCTGAAAAAGAAATTGATTGGGGTTGCGGCGAGGCTTTAGCTTTTGCATCGCTGCTTGATGAAGGTTTTCCAGTGCGTATAACTGGTCAAGATTCTGGGCGCGGCACTTTTTCTCATCGTCATTCAATCTTGCATGACACTATCAACGCTAATCGTTATAATATTTTTTCACCATTTGCCAAAACTGCTAAATATGAAGTTTATGATTCGTTGCTTTCAGAATATGGCGTACTTGGTTTTGAATATGGTTATTCGCTTTCTATGCCTTATGGTTTAACAATTTGGGAAGCGCAATTTGGTGATTTTGCTAATGGCGCCCAAATTATTTTCGATCAATTCATTGCCTCAAGTGAAGTTAAATGGTTACGTAAATCTGGTTTGGTAATGTTATTGCCGCATGGTTATGAAGGTCAAGGTCCAGAACATTCTTCAGCGCGACTTGAGCGCTATTTGCAAGCTTGCGCTGACAATAATATTCGTGTTTGTAATATTACCAATCCGGCAAATTTCTTTCATGCTTTGCGTCGTCAAGTTCACGATAAAGATCGCAAGCCTTTGGTGGTTATGTCACCAAAATCGCTCTTGCGTCACAAATTAGCAACTGCAACTTTAAATGAATTTTCTGATTTAAATTTTCGTCCAGTAATTTCCGAAAGCAGCAAAATCAATGATGCTGACAAAGTTCGTAAAGTAATTTTTTGCAGTGGCAAAGTTTATTTCGATTTATTCGAAGCGCGCGAAGCCGCAAAAATAAAAGATGTTGCTATTATTCGACTTGAACAAATTTATCCTTTCGCAACTAACGAAATTAAAAATGAAATAAAAAAATATAAAAATGCTGAAATTATTTGGTGCCAAGAAGAGCCGAAAAATATGGGTGCATGGAGTTTTGTTCATGAATTATTTGCAGAGACTTTACTAGAAATAAAACATAAAATTTCTCGACCAAAATATATTGGCAGAATTGCCTGCGCTTCTCCGGCAACTGGCTATAGCTCTTATCACGCTAAAGAACAAAAAAAATTAATTGACGAGGCTTTAAATTAATTTAAATTAAAAGATCGTTGAAATTTCATTCACCATATGAAAACCAAAGACAGAATCAAGGAAGAAATCGGGTTTGAGAAATTGTTAATGACAATCATATCAGCCATAACTAGTTCTCTTGTGAGCTGGTTGTTTAATAATATTGACGCGATTTTATCGGCAAGATTTATTATTGTTTTTGTGACAGCTTTGATTTTTTTAACTTCAATTATTTACTTTCTTCTTAAAACCACCAAAAAAATTGAGGAACTCGATTATGAATAATGTTGAAATTATGGGCATCGCCGCTCTTTTAATTAGTTCAATAACATTTTTGTCAGCTTGTTTTTGGGCTATAAACTATCTGGACAAAGACGATAAAAAACCACTTAAACACAAAGCTAAAAAAGCTTAATTAATATTTAACTTCGGAGAAAAATGACCATCGAAATCAAAGTACCAGCTCTTGGCGAATCAGTTTCAGAAGCCGCAATTGCCAAGCTTCACAAAAAAGTTGGTGACGCGGTAAAAGCTGACGAATTAATTGTTGAGCTTGAAACTGATAAAGTTACACTAGAAGTTAACGCCCCAGCAAATGGCGTAATTGCTGATCTAAAAGTTAAGCAAGGTGACAATGTTAAAGTTGGCGATCTGATCGCCTTAATGAATGAAGGCGCAATTGCAGTGTCTAATAAAGTTGCTGATAAATCCAGCGCCACAGCTAATTCTGCTGCTTTGACAACTTCATCAAATAATTTAGCCAATAATTCACTAAACAACTTATCTCCAGCGCCAAAAAAACTGGCGACTGAAAATAATATCGACACTTCAAAAATTTCAGGAAGTGGTAAAGATGGTCGCGTCACCAAAGGTGATGTTTTGGAGATTATGGCTTCAGGAAATTCTTCGCAAAGCTTGCCAATTCAAGCTGCATCAAAATCAGTTGAGCGCGTAAAAATGTCCAAACTACGCCAAAAAATTGCGCAACGCCTAAAAGAATCACAAAATACTGCGGCAATTTTAACAACATTTAACGAAGTTGATATGTCAGCGGTGATGGCACTAAGATCAGAATATAAAGATGCTTTTGAAAAAAAACACGGCGTCAAACTTGGTTTTATGTCTTTCTTTGTTAAAGCTTGTGTGGCGGCACTAAAAGAAATTCCGGCAGTGAATGCTGAAATTGATGGTGATGAAATTGTCTATAAAAATTTCTATGATATTGGCGTGGCAGTTGGTTCGCCACAAGGTTTGGTGGTTCCAGTTTTGCGTGAAGCTGATAATTTAAATTTAGCAAAAATTGAAAAAGGTATTTCTGAACTTGGTGTTAAAGCGCGTGACGGTAAATTAACAATTCCTGATTTAACTGGCGCAACTTTTACCATTTCAAATGGCGGAGTTTACGGATCATTAATGTCAACGCCGATTATCAATCCTCCACAATCAGCAATTCTGGGAATGCACAAAATTCAAGAGCGCCCGATGGTTGTTAATGGCGAAATAAAAATTCGTCCAATGATGTATTTAGCACTTTCTTACGATCATCGTATTATTGATGGCAAAGAAGCGGTGACTTTCTTGGTGCGCGTTAAAGAACTTTTGGAAGATCCGCGCCGCTTGGTTCTGGATTTATAGCATATCCCGTATAAATTTAATGTAAGGAAAAGTTTCACAAACATAGGCGCTACTTGTGTTGAATCTGCTCTATTTTGTGGCACTGTTGTAAATTCGCTTTTGCAAATAATTTTTAAGTAATGGAGCTAATATTTTTTTACATCTCGCAATATTGGCTTTATGGCTTGTGTTTTGTTGGCGCGATTATTCTTTCATTTTTACTACTAAAATCAAACCTAATTGCAGACCTTCACCATCGAATTTTGGCGTGCGTTTTAATTGTGCTTCTAGCTTATTTGTTTTTATTTAGTGGCTATTTTGGAGGTGCTTTAAAGCCTTATTTAAATGATCTTTCAGGTTTTGACAATCGCAGATCATTTCGTTATGGCACCGGAGTTTTTATAAATCCCGATACAGTTCTAACCAATCAACATGTAGCTTCAGGATGCCAAAGCATTACGGTAAAAGATCAAAATAATTCTTATATTTCCAAAGTTATTGCCGCAAAAAAAAGCAAAGGAATTGATTTGGCATTTATTAAAACCAACGCTTTTAAGAAAAATTTTGCGATTTTAAGTAACCAATATTTAAAAATTGGCGATATAGTTTTTTATCCTGATTATACTTCCAAAGTTGCAGTTTTTAGTAAAGCCAGAGCAAAACTTGTTCAAGATCTTGGCGATGAGTTAAAATTTCTTGATCCAACTGGGCGCAAAGGAAATAGCGGTTCGCCAGTTTATAATAATCGTGGATATTTGGTTGGCTTGATTTGGGGCGGCGGCGGAATTACCTCAAGTTATATGGTTGCATCAAAAATTGAAGATATCAAAAATCTTGCTGATCAAAATAATGTCAAATTATATACAACTGAAAATCAAAATTTTGATTTAACCAAAGGTCGCAAAGCATTTGATGAAGTGGTAACGATTTTATGTTTTTGATGATATACTAAAGCGATTTCGATATAGCTTTTCTTCTATGTAACAAGTTGAAAATTGGTAGCGGGAGAGGGAATTGAACCCCCGACACGCGGATTATGATCCCGCTGCTCTACCAACTGAGCTATCCCGCCAACAAAAATTATGAAAATCTTTAATCGCTTTTCTCGCTTCTGTGAAGCTCGAAGACGATTAAGATACTGGGTGTTGCGTCGCGCTTTAAGCGCTCCTGCACCCGTTTTTTCTAAAATCGATTATTAATCGATTTTTTAACGAAAAAACCTGAGCTATCCCGCCAACAAAAATTATGAAAATCTTTAAGAAGCGCGGCATTCTTTTTATGAAATTTAATTTTTCAAACTTTTTAAAAAACTTTTGAATTTGCAAAAAGTAAATTTAATTAATTTTCTAAAACAAGGATTCAGCAACCCAAAAAGGAATTAAGATATATAATACTATTCCATAAGGAGTAAGAGGATGAAGAAACCAATTCCAGTGCGGTGGTCTAAAATTTTTATCCCACATTCTTAAAACATCTGCCAAATCCAATTTATAATCTTTGGTGTTAGGATTAAGTTTAAGCAACAGCATCATATAAAAGAAAAAAACTATCTGAAAAATAATGATCTTCCAATAATACTGATGCGGAATCTTAACTTTTAAAAAGTGATATTGAGAAAAGTTAGCCGGTGTAAAATTTTGATTCTTTTGTAATACATCTTCAACCGTTGCCAATATTTGTTCAATATCAACTTTCGCAAGCGCCATTATTGATTGCGATACAGTTTCTTTAAGAGCATAATTATTCCAGCCAATTATATTAACGTTGCGGATCGTCTCGCCATTTGGTGAATTTACAACTATCACAAAATCATTGGCTTTACCGTTGTGCCAAGAACGCTTGAGCTTTTCAAAATATAAATTGTCAGGAGTTATAATTAAACCAAGGGAAATATTTTGTGCAGAAAGTCTTGAATTTACCTCTTCTAACTTCTGCTCATAATCTGTTATATCACTTTCGATTTGTGGAGCAATAAGGCGACGAGTAATATTATAGTCATATATTTTGAAGTAAGGGGTAATTTCATTGTTTTCATCGTAAATAACTTCATCACTAACTTGAACAGGATTGAAATATTCTTCCCAGAAAGTACTAGTTTCGCCAAGTTTTGTTCTTATTAGTTTATCACGACTTACTTTGATTGGATGATAATAAGGTGAGCGTTTCGATATTTGCCAATCTTTTTTATAAGGCGCTGGATAATCAATTTGACATTCTCCGTAACATTCTTCAATTCCGTCTCCAGAATGAATTTCATGTTTATAATTTCCTGCTGTTTTTGGTTTATTAGCTCTTTGTTCAATAAGCCAAAGCTCAGGTTCGTAACATTTTTTTCTGCCACAATCATAGGAAAATGGTGGGCGATGAATTAAAGATGTAACGTAGCCACTGACCAAGTAATGATCGGTTGTTGCTTTATCATAAATAAATTTGAGATGAATAAAAAAAATAATCGACGCAGCAACAAATAAAATAATAGCTTCAGAAGCTGTAATTCCTTGCCAAAAATGCCAGAATAACACGCAACCAACAAATCCAAGAGCAATAAAAAGCCATAACAACATTCGTTTTTTCTATTTTGATTATTTTAGATCAAGAGTTTTTATTTCTCCGCTATCGAATATTTCTTGTCCGGAACTATTTTTTGGCATATTTAATTCTTCGGTTTGCCAATCAAAAAATAACGAATTGTATAAGCTATTTGGAAATTGTTTTTGTAAGCGATTAAAGTTTATAAACATTGGCTTTAAACCAAGATCTACTCTGCCAATATAAGCATTTCTACATGAAATAATCTCACGCTGAACATTGGCGCGCAAATCAGAAGATAATTGCGGAATAACTTGCGTTCCCATTAATGCGATAAGCGATTTGTTGAATTGTTCCAGATTATTGCCAGCTTTTTTAGCTAATTCCATAACATCATCTTTGTAAGCTTTGGCGATTTGGTTAGTTTCCATAATCTTTACAACGCACTGACCATATTCTACTTTGGTGGTTTCAATTTCGGCTTTCTTCATTTCCTGCAAAGCAATCATCTCGTTATTAAAACCAATAATTTGCTGAAAAATTCCAAAAGTAATAATAGCAAAAAAACCCGCAATAACCAATAAAATAATATTTCGTTTTTTCATAAATTTTTTTTAAATTATTTTTAGCTTGTTGTATTGAAAATTTTTTAAAATCGTAAATTGGTTTGCTAGAGCCTGTTTTCAAACCTAATTAGTTTCAGATTTTGGCATATTTTTAGCGATTTTTTTATGAAATTTTTTATAATATCGGAAAATATTTTAAAAAATTTCGTGAAAAAAAGAGCAAAAATAGAACTAAATATGA
>JANRKR010000053.1:0-10838 GCA_033763375.1 Rickettsiales bacterium | reverse complement strand
TTTGTTTTGGAAGAACTTAATAAAATTACAAATAAAAGAATCAAAGATTTTATCCTAGAGCCAATAGTTCTTGGTTCTGGCATCTCACCAAAAGATTTTGATGAAGCTGGTGATTGTGGCTATGTTGGAATGTCAAATATCAAGAATTGGTGCTTAGATAAAGAAAGTGTAATGAGCGTTTCAAAAAAATTTGAAGCAGAAAATAAGAAAAAAACCATTGCAAAGAATGATATTTTGATTGCTAGATCAGGAGAGGGAACAATTGGCAAATGTGCGTTGATTGAAGATGATGAGCCAAATGCAATTTTTGCAGATTTTACAATGCGAGTTAGGCTTAAAAATTATAACCAGCGTTTTGCTTATTACTTTTTTAGAACTGCTTATTTTCAGGTTTTAATAGAGATAAACAAAAAAGGTCTTGGCAATAATACTAATATTTTCCCAAGTCAAATTCGTGAATTTCCAATAATTGATATTTCACTTACTCGCCAACAAAAAATAGTTGATGAGATCAAGCTAGAGCTTGACTTGCAAGAACAAATCAAAAAGCAAATTGAGGCAGAAAGGCAAAAGATTGATGTTATCATTGAGCAATCAATTTCCTCATAAGATAAATTTTGAAAGATGTAATGAAAAATCAACCTCAATATTTTTCAGACCACTTCAAAATAGACAAAACCAAGCTTAAAGAACTCGGCGTTTTTGACCCAATATTAGATTCAGATTCAAGGCTTTTTGTTGAGCCTTCCTTGTTGCAATATAGCTCTTCTAAAATTTTTCAAGATGCTTACAAAGCCTATCATGAAAAGTTTGGTAAAATTTATAAGACTTTATCGCTTTGTGAAAATAAGGGTGATTTGAATTGGAATATTGCAAAAAACTTGGTTGATTTTCCAGAATATAAATTCACTTGCATTGGTTATGGCAATTCAATTGATGGCAGAGGTTCGGCAGAAGAATTTAACGGCAAAATATTAGATTCTTTATATTTGGTTATTGATAAGCTAAAAGATAATCCAGATTTATTGCCTTTTGCACCTTACCTTGAAAAGGGCATAGGTGGTGATAGAATAAGCGATATGCTGCAAAATATCATTGATGAGTATATTTGCGACTATACAGCAAGTATAATGCAAGAATTGGGCTTAAATGGCGATTGTCGTCATTTATCTAAAAATCTTCAAAAGCAATACAGCCTATTAAAAAATCCTTATTCAAAAAGCGTCATCAAATTACTGCCAAGAGATATTTTAAGAGATATTACAATTTCAGATAAAGCGGGCGATATTTCAGACGAGATAATTTCTCAAAATTGGGAAATTAGAAAAATGGTGGATAAAAATATTGGAGATGCTTTCTTTAAGGCTAGTAAGGAAAAGAGGAAATCAAGAATTTTTGATGAGCTGTTTGCAGACCCAGAAATATTTAAAAAAATATTGCAAGAAATCAAAGATTATGATGTTAAGAACTATAATTTAGATAGCGATAGAAAAGGGGTTTGGAGATGGTTAGAAGATGCAAAAAATCTTACTTCAAACACTGATTTATTTAGTCAAAATAATGTTAATGATGGAAATAAATCTCTAATTGATAGAGTTGAATCAACAATTGCTAATTTTAAACTAGCCACCGAAGAAAAAGGGTTTTGGAGTTGTTTTTGGACAAATGCTGATACTGGTTATTTTGAGCATGTTCACGAGTCATATTCTCAACTAATAGTGTCTTTTCTTTGTAATTGCTCGGTTGGTTTGGAAGGGTTAGAAATTAAGAAATTTTATGACAATAACCAGCTAATAACTAAGTTTAGTTTGAAGGGTAAAAATCTATTTCTTTATGTTAAGCATAGCGACAATAAGCAGTTAAAATCAGGATATGAAAAGATTTTAGAAAAAGCCAAAGAATCAAAATCAGATCAATATTTATATTTGGTAATAAATTTTAAAGTAGATAAGCCTAAACAGCTTGATTCAATCAAGACAATAGAAAATGACAGATTTTGCAAAATTCATCTTATTGATGCGATAATTCAAGAAACCAGCGAAAATATGCCAGCAATTAGGTTTGATGGTTTGGATATATCAAAACTTTATAAAGCATATCACAAGGCAAGCAAAGGCGGCAAAGAAAGGCACAAAGAGACGGAAGTAATTAAAAATAATATAATCAAGCCATTGTTTGAAAATCGTGAATTAATAAAAGGAAGCAGCGTTCAACATAGAGCAAATAAAATATGGGCAATAACCACAGAAATTTTTTCTGAAACAGATGATAATAACCAGCCATACAACCAAGATCAAATCAATGGCAGAATATCTAATTTTGCTAACAAATATAAGCTTGATTCATCTGCATTGAAAGAATCAGCCTTTTATTTTCAAGGTGATGATAAAAGCGAAACAATTTATAAATGGTGCAGAAATTTCAATAGATAAAAAGTGACCTAGCTAGCTTGGTCAATGTTTGTGCTAGCTAGAATCTGCATATCCCCAACCCCCTAAACAATAATTCCAAACATAATATTAACCTTATGTCTGGAAATGTCGGATTTAACCAAATCAATCCAAAATCTATATCAAGACAGAATCTCGCAAGGAGAAGCAGAAATTGCTGCGTGTAACCTTGTGGAGCTTTTTCGTGTTTTGAAAGGTGTGGATAAACGTCTTCGGCATAAGGCTGATATTACTCAAAACGTAAAAAACGAAGTAATAGAACCTTATGAAAATAACCGAAGTACAGATTGAATTTGTTAAGCCAAGTAACGGCTTAATAGGTTTTGCCAGTCTGGTAATTGATGACAATTTCTACCTTTCAAGCATAGCAATTCACAAAAAGTTGAATGCAGATGGCTATCGCTTGACCTATCCAAACAAAGGGCATTTCACAATTTTTCATCCGATAAATAAGCAGACCAGCACACAAGTTGAATCTGCTATTTTTGGAAAGCTAAATGATGTAATGAAGAAGGTAGATGCAGATGATAAAGGAACCTTCTAAGCGCAAAACCCCAGTCCGAAGCTTTGATATAAAACTTGTTCATAAAGGCAAAAGCCTTACCGCTCAAGATTTGTCAGAGGTTTTTGGAATTGATGAATCCACGGTTCACAGATGGCACAGAGAAGAAGGGTTGGTTGCGATTGATGATAAAACTCCTGCCATGTTTCACTTCGACACCTTGAAGCAATTTCTTACTTACAAGAACGATTCCCGAAAAATGGAAGCTGGAAACGAAGGTGATTTTCCTTGCCTAAATTGCTTTCTAAAGAAACGACCTCTCGAAAATAAAATCACTCTTCACAAGCGAGATGATAAGATGTGGAACGCTAAAGCAATTTGCCCTTCATGCGGTAAAAAAATGTGCATGGGAGTTCCTGCTAGTGATTTTATTTTAACTCTAAGATGGGGTTATGCGGTGGTTGAGCAGCTACCATTACCTAGTATAATATGTACCAACAAACCTAGCGATAGAACCACTGAGAAAAGGAATGGTTTAAAAGGTAAATTTTTGGCAGAAGAAAGGATTAAATTTCATCCTGATAACGAGAGAGTTAAGCACAGATATTTCGACAAAGTAGTGCATGGTTTTGGTAAGCATGACAAAACGCGAAGAAAGATTGTTAGTGCTGTTAGTATTTTTGAAGAGTTTAACGGTTACAAAGATTTCAAACTTTTTGTATATGAAGATGCCAAAGGATTTCAGAAGTATTTAATCGCTAAGTATAGCCACAGCATGCAAAACGCTTATCGAATAATGCAGGCTGTTAGAGATTTCTTTCTTTGGCTAAAAGAGCAAGAAGGATACAAAAAACTAAAATATGATGACATCAATTCTTTAAGGCTCTCTCTCAAGGACACCGAAAAAGCCAAGATGTCCAAGCCAAGAAAAACCATCGATATTGAGAAGTGGGAAGAGATGGTTCTCAACATCAAACCAAAAGATGAGGTTGAGATGAGAGGTAGAGCAATGTTTGCTACGTTACTGATTACTGGAATCAGAATTGATGCACTTATTTCTCTTAGAATTGGTGACCTTGATCTCGATAGAAATTATTTATTCCAAGATTCTAACCACGTTAATACAAAATTTTCTTCTTCTCATAAAACTGATTTTTGGAAACTAAAGCCTGAGATAAAGCAAATCGTGGTTGATTGGGTTAGTATGCTTAGAAAAGAACATGGTTTTAGAGACGAAGACCCGCTTTTTCCAAGAATTCAGATTACTTCAAACGAGTTTCTGCAATTTGAAAAAGATGGTTTTAAGAAGGAGTTTTTAAAGCAGGCAAAAGTTGTTAGGGATGAACTTTCTAAGCAGTTTGAAAATGCTAATCTTGATTACTACACACCTCACACAATCAGGAATTCTTTAACTGATTTGTTCTTTAGCTGCGACCTGACAATGGAGCAGTTAAAAGCAGTAAGTCAGAACCTATCTCACAAAAGCTTAATTACTACGGTTGGCAGTTATTTCAATCTTTCAGAACAAAGAAAAAGCCAAACAATTGAAGAGCTTGATGTGGAAAATTTAAAAAAAATGCGTAAAATTAAGAACAATCCAAAATTCAAATTTATTATGTCTCAGATGGTCAATGAAGACATGATCAATAAGGTTTTTGAGCTGGTTTCAAAGGAGAGTTAATTTAACAAAGGAAGTAATGAGTATAGAATGTTTTTTTGAGAAGTACCAACACACTTTTTCTGCTGTTGGATCTGTGGCAACGGCAATGGCTGTTTGGATTGCGTTAAGGCAAAATAGACCAAAAGCAAAAATTTTATTAGATTATGACAAAAGTAAGGCAGGAACTTACCACAAAATTATGATAATTAACCGCGGGACAATTCCTTTTAAAGTTGATCGCCGATCGTTTGTGATAAATATACCGTTCTCAAAGAAGCTTAGCTTTTTCTGTTACGACTTCCACTCATCAAGAGTGAAAGAGCCTTTGACGATTGAGATAAATGATTCAGTCGAGCTAAACCTATACAAAGTAAATGACGATTTTTGTAAAAAGTACTTCTGTGCACAAATGAAAAGTGTCAGTAAGTTGCTGCTAAAATTTGCTAAGATTAATGTTATTACAACAAGTGGCATAAGCTTTAGTATTAAGATTCCAGAGAGATTAATGAATGATTTGGAATGCATATCAAGGGAGACTCAAATATGAAAGCAGTAATCTTTGCCCGCGTATCGTCAAAAGACCAAGAGGATGGTCATTCACTAGATGCACAAATTCAAAGTTGTTTTGAATATGCCATTAAAAAAGAGTTTAAAGTTGTAGAGCAATTTAAGGTGGTTGAAAGTTCAACGGCTAGCGGTAGACCAGAATTTTCAAAGATGGTTGAGTTTGTTAAAAAACAAGGTGGTCAAGTGGCGGTTTTATGCTATTGCGTTGATAGGTTGCAAAGGGAATTTGATGAACAATATCTTGAATTACAAAAGCTAATCAAAATCGGTAAGTTAGAAATTCATTATATCAAAAATGAGTTTATAGAACATAAGGATATGGATAGCTCCGCCAAATTTAGAAAGAATCTTGATGTGTTGTTGGCTAATGATTATCGCAACAAAATTTCTGATAACGTCAAAAGAAGTAATCGTAAAAAACTTGAGGAAGGCACAATTCTTGGTGATTCACCGCTTGGCTATCTAAACACAAAACGCGTTGATAAGAAGAAAGAAAAAGTCGAGGTTTACATTGATCCCGAGCGTGGTCACTTGGTCAGAAAAATTTTTGAAGATTACGCCAGCGGACTTTATTCAATGGAAGAAGTTAGAGATCGAGTTCATCAAGATGGTCTTAGAAGCAAAAGAGGTTACAAGCTTTCCAAAAGCCACCTTGAGAAGGTTTTAAACAATCCGTTTTACTACGGTTATATGAAGTACAACGGGCTTTTGTACAAGCACGTTCATCCAGCTTTGATTTCAAAAGAGTTGTTTGATGAATGTCTGAGAGTGAGAAGTGGTAAAAGAAAAACTAAATACAAAAGAACTGAAAAACCTTTCATCCTCAAAGGATTCATCACCTGTCAGCATTGTGGTTGCAGCTACAGTCCAGAGCTTAAGAAAGGCAAATATGTTTACATGCGACCAACCAAGAGCAAAGGCGAATGCTCGTATTGTTATCATCTCAACGAGAACGCTATTTTGTCGCAAATTGAATATGTTTTGAAAGGTATGAAAATTCCGCAAAACATTCTTAACGACATCAATGCAGAATTAAAGAAAAGCTCAGACAAAGAACATCATCACCAAGTTGAAGAAGGGAAAAGATTACAACAGCAATATCAAGCAGCTCAAACCAGAATCAAAAGAGCTAGAGAACTTTATTTAGATGCGAGTTTATCAAAAGAAGAGTACAACGAAATGATGACTGATTTGCAGGTAGAAAGACAAAACGTTGAAACCCGAATCAGCAAACTTTCGAACGCTGACGATGACTTCAATAAGAACGTTGCAACCATATTTGAATTGGCTGCAAAGGCACATGATCTTTTTAAGAGTTCGGAACTGGAAGAAAAAAGACGGATTATCGGAATTATGTTTCCGAACTTAATGATGAATGGGAAGAAGCTAGTATTTAAGCCACGCGAGCCATTCAATATGTTCTTAAATTTGACGGATCGTCAAGAATGGCTCCCCGGGAAGGGTTCGAACCTCCGACCAAGTGATTAACAGTCACTTGCTCTACCACTGAGCTACCGAGGAATTTGTTGTTGCGAAGTGTTTTGTTTTTAAATGTGTTTTGTTTTTAAATTTTTTCCTTTCAAAGCTTTGCCTTTCAAAACTTTAATTCCAAAACCTTAATTTCAAAAATTTTCGAAATCTTAGTTTCTAAAATTTAGTTTTGAAAATCTTAGTTTTTAAAGGGTGGCGCATGCTATTTTTGACTTATCAAAAAAGCAACTGGGTTTTTAAAGCGTTATTTCTAGCAAGTGCAATTTGCGACATTTTTCTGATAAGCTATAGCTATTTTCCGCCAAAAATTCCTGAGAAAAAAGCGCCCAAACCAGAAGCTTTCTTGTGACGATCAGGGCGATTATCAAATTTTTTACGATTATTATTGCGACGATTTTTCTTAAATTTGTGATCAAATTTTTTGTGATTGCGATTAAAATTTTCTTCATGAGAAGTTTCAAAATCACCTCTGCCACTTTTTAAATCATGATCTTCATTATAATTATCAAGATAGCTTTTTTCTAAACCCAGTTGATTGACTTTACCAGTAACAACTTCCATTTCTAATTCGCGTCTTTCGTCATCGGAAAGGCTTTTGCGTTTTTTAATAGTAAAGCCTTGACTGCCAACGTCCGAACTTTGGTGCATAAAAATATGAATGTTATAATTTTTTTCAGTCGAGATCATTTCATTCTTTTTGTAATTCATCATGTAAGCGATCACTTCTGGAGTTGTGTAAATATAAATTACACCAACCTGATTATCGGTGCAGGCATAACGAATTGAGCGCAAAATACTAACCGCTAAAATTTCAACCGAGCGCACATATCCGGTGCCATTACAATGTTTGCAAGGTTCGGTTATTGTTTCAAAAAAGCTGGCGCCTAGTCTTTGGCGCGACATTTCTAATAATCCAAAAACGCTGATGCGACCAAGTTGAATGCGAGCGCGATCGTTTTGCAGTTCATCGCGTAAGGCTCTTTCAATATTACGGCGATGTTTTTGATCATACATATCGATAAAGTCGATCACAACTAAACCGGCTAAGTCGCGCAAACGAAGCTGTCGGGCAATTTCTTTAACTGCTTCTAAATTAGTATTAAAAGCGGTTTCTTCGACGCCGCTTTCTTTGGTGGCGCGTCCTGAATTGACGTCAATTGCCACCAAAGCTTCGCTGTGATCAATTACAATTGAACCGCCAGATGGCAAAGCAATTTGCTTTTCATAAAGCGAAGAAATTTGCTGCTCAACGCGATATTTATTAAAAATGGGAATGCGTTCTTCATGAAGTTTAACGTTATTAATCGCGCTCGACATAGTCAGTTTGATGAAGTTGGTAACTTCTTCAAAAGCTTTTTTGCCTTCAACTACAACTTCGCTGACTTGCTCATTATAAACGTCGCGAATACATCTTTTTATAACATCATCTTCAGCGTGAATAAAAGATGGCGCTTTAGAATTAGCAGCAGCTTCTTTGATTGAATCCCACAAGCGTGAAAGATAATCGTAATCTCTTTTGATTTCTTCGGGTTTTTTACCAACACCGGCGGTGCGAATAATTACCGAACGATCATTAGGAATATTGAGTTCATTCAAAGTTGATTTTAATAATTTGCGATCGCGAAAATTATCAACTTTTTTGGAAACGCCGCCTTTATTGGGCGTGTTGCTCATCAATACGCAATATTTTCCAGCAAGCGAAATATAAGTTGTCATCGACGCACCTTTATTGCCGCGTTCTTCTTTAGTAACTTGAATTAAAAGTAATTGTCCCGGCTTGATAACATCTTGAATGTTATATTTACGATAAATGTTGTGAATATTGCCGGAGTAGTTACCGCCAGTTTCATCTTCAACTGAATATGAGCCGACGGTGAAAGATTCGCTGACTTCATCTTGATTATCATCGCGTTCATTATTTTCAGGGTAGTTACGGTCGCGTTCATCGCGACGACTGTTGTTGCGATCATTTTGCGATAATTCATCGTCGTCAGTTTTTATCTGATCTTTGGTTAAGTCGCGCAGCTTTTGTTTTTCACTTTCAGAAAGTTGAAAATAATCTGGATGAATATCAGCAAAAGGTAAAAAGCCATGACGATTGCCGTCATAATCAACGAAAGCCGATTGGAGAGAAGGTTCAACGCGAGTGACTTTGGCAAGATAAATATTGCCTTTAATTTGCTTGATGGCGATGGCTTCGCGATCAAAATCTTGCAAAATGCCGTCTTCTAAAACGGCAACTCGGGTTTCTTCGCGATGCGCCGAGTCGATAATAATTGTTTTGTTTTTCATGT
Source organism: Rickettsiales bacterium (assembly GCA_033763375.1). GTDB lineage: Bacteria > Pseudomonadota > Alphaproteobacteria > Rickettsiales > UBA1997 > UBA2645. The sequence goes on along the minus strand of JANRKR010000053.1, from coordinate 1,874 downwards.
AGTTCTCAAAAATTTAATTAAGAGAACAATTATTTCTAAGAATTTGGACAAACGCTTTTGTTTAAGAGTCTGTAGGGTTCATAAAATATGATTCAAAAATTAAGGTTGTCAAAGTTGCAACCAAAGAAGAAATAATTGTTCAGTAGCGATCAAAATATTGTTTAGAGCCTATTTATAATTAGCTAAATTCAAGCTAGGTTTGAATTTAGATTTACCTTTATTGCCGCTTTGGAGCAAATAAAAGCAACTATAGCAAATCCTAACTTTAGTGCCATAAATTGCTGCGCTTGCCACAGCATTTAATTTTGACATTTATTTTTTGCAAAATCAGATTTGCAACATTGCCTTGTGAAGAATTTATGAAGGCGAGTTAAATATGCCAGTTTTTATTTGGTTGATGTATTTTTAGCAATCCAGCTCAAATATTTTGTTAAACCGCCATTAATTTTTTCGACAGTTATTTGTGGCACTTCAAAACAATGATTTTTAAGAATAATTTCTTCAATTTTTTTATAAAGTTTTGCTTCAGTTTTTATATTTACCAAAATTTCCTCGCAGTAATAAATTTTTTCTTGCCATAAATAATTACTAGAAATTTTTTGTGATTGTATGCAAGCGGCAAGCTTTTTTTCTAAAAGAAATTGACTTAAGTTTTGCAGCAGCTTTTTACCAATTTTTGAGTTTGGATAAGTTGTATTTATTGTGATAAAATTTTTTTTCATAAAATGATTAGATTTGAAAACAGCTATCCCAAGAAGCACAACCAGCCCCGTCATGAAGACGGGGTGACAAAGTCATGAAGACGGGGTGACAAAGTCATGAAGACGGGGTGACAAAGTCATGAAGATGGGGTAAATCTTAACCAAGATTATCAACCCGCCTTCAAGATTGTCACCTTAGTCTTCATGACGGGGTCTAAAAAAATTGTGAGTCAAGGAATAATCACCTTATTTTTCGCTAAAGTTTTTCAAAATACATCCTGATATTTATCAAAATTTTACCAAAAAAACACTCGAAAATATAAAAAAATAAGCCTTTATCCCTTTGGGATACGGCAACGCGGCACGAGCCGCGCCCCACGCTTGTGGGGAACCCCACCCGTATGTTAAACGTACATACGGGAAAAAATATAAAACTAAAAACCTTTGTTAACAGTGTCTAAATTATTTGCTCATCGTGGTTTTAGGGAAAAATCACAGCTAGAAAATTCAGTTGCAAGTCTGCAAGAAGCTGTTGCCAATGGTTTTGAGGCAATTGAATTTGATTTGTGGTTTTTGCAAGAAAAAATAGTTTTAAAACATGATCGCCCAAAACCAGAAGAAATCGGCAATTTGCCAACTTTACAAGATTATTTTAAATATAAAAATGATCTGACTTATTGGCTGGATTTTAAAAATCTTGATTTAAACAATTGTCAAAAAGCTTTAAATTTAACTAAAGAAGAAATTTTAAAAGCCGGCATAAATATTGATCAAATTTATTTTGCGCCTTTTGTTGATGAAAAGTTTTTGGCACAAAAAATTTTTGACAATATTAAAAATATTTTTGCAAGTGACGCAAAAATAGTTGCGCTTTGTCAAAAGCTAAAAGATGAAGATGACGCACAAGGTTTGTGTCAATTTTTGAATGAAAATAATATTAAATTTTTATCAATTGCCGAGCATTTATTAAGTGAAAAATTGTTAAAAATTTTCCATGATATTGAAATTTTTGCTTGGACTGTGAATGATTTGGCCAGAATTTTTGAACTTGAAAATCTGGGCGTGAAAAACTTCGCTACTGATAAAATAACACCACTGATTTATGGAAAAAACATCACCAGCAAAAAATTTTTTGGGTCACCGCAAAAGAGTTAGAGAAAAGTTTCTTATTTC
>JANRKR010000052.1:0-10448 GCA_033763375.1 Rickettsiales bacterium | reverse complement strand
CGAGGTTAGTTGATGAGTGAAAATAAAGAACTAAGCAGATTAATAATTCTTGGTGCGGGGGCGTCGGTTGAGTGTGGAATTTATCCGACCGGAGAGGATTTGATTAATTTTTCCAAAAAAATTATCGAGTTGATGGATGCTAAACATTTCGATAAAACCAATGAGGTTGATAATCGTATCAAGCCATATTTATTGAATTTGATCTCTAGTGGTCATTTAAGCATCGATTCTCACATCTCATTAATCGGTGATAATAATGAGAGAGAATTTCTCAAATCTTACTACTTATCTATTTTTTTGTTTTGTACTGCTTGTAGCGAGATTAGCGGAAACTTTGAGAGCGGCTGGTATACCGAGTTTTCTAAATTGATATTAACTCCTTTGTCTGTTGGCAAGAGTAATAAAGAGCGACTTGAGGCAATCAAAAAAAATTTAAAAAAACTTCAGGTAATAACTTTTAATTATGATGTTTCTTTAGAGATTTCTTTGCGAAAAAGTCTCGAGAGATATTTTAATAAGAAGGACAATGATCACGGAACTATGGTTAAAGATGCTTTAAAAGCAGTTTCTGAAAAAATTTATCATCCTTATGGCTCGATTGCTACGGTTGATGAGATTTTGGAAATTAATTTTGAAAAACTAACCTCAGATCAGGTTGGCAGAAATATTACAAAAAGTATTGAAGACGAGATCGCCAAAAAGCAGAAAAATTTTGTTGAGTATTTAGAAGAAATTAAGTTGAGATTTCTTGCCCAAGGCGCTTTTGGTAAATCAGCAAAAGTCTATAAAAAATTCAAAGATATTATTGAGCTTGATAGGTCTAATTTAACTCAGAACGAAGATATTTTTGTTCGTTATTCTCGGTTTGTTTTTCAAACTATTGTTTATGTTGCCGATGAGATCAAAGATGTCAATGACCCTAAATTTTTTTCGAGCGCAAGAATAAAAGTTATTTCCGAAGAAAGAGAAAATTTGAAAAAAGAAATACCAAACAAAGTTTTTGACCAAAAACCAGATTTGCTTTATGTATTAGGTTATGGTTTTGATGAAACAAATAACGAAATTTTAGGACTAAAAAATATTAAATATCAGAAAGGCTGTTTCGTTACCAACTACGAAGGGAACCAAAAATTGGAAAGACTGATTTTGGATGAGTTATTGTCCCAATGTCTAGGAAGGACTTTAGATATTTATCCAAAAAATTATTTTATCCCTCTAATTTCTCACAAATCTGTTTCTGAAGCACTAAAACAAGATTTTAGCCTGTTTGAAAATCCAACTTCGCCATTAAAAATACAAACCAACTTAACCCCATATCTTGAGCTGAAAAAATAAATGCCTCAAAAATTCAAAATCCATTCCAAGTTTAAACCAGCCGGAGATCAGCCGCAGGCGATTGCGAAGTTGTTGAAAGGAATAGAAGAAAATAAAAAAGATCAGGTTTTGCTTGGAATTACTGGTTCGGGTAAAACTTTTACTATGGCAAATATCATCGAAAAAACGCAGCGTCCAACCTTGATCATGGCGCATAATAAAACTTTAGCGGCGCAACTTTATGGCGAAATGAAAGAATTTTTCCCCGAAAATGAGGTTGGCTACTTCGTTTCATTTTATGATTATTATCAGCCCGAAGCTTATATTCCTAAGTCTGACACTTATATCGAAAAAGATTCTGCGATTAACGAACAAATTGACCGCTTGCGTCACGTAGCAACTCGCGCGCTTTTCGAGCGCCGCGATACAATTGTTGTGGCTTCGGTATCTTGTATTTACGGTATTGGTTCGCCAGAATTTTATTCCAATATGGTTTTACGTTTAAAAGTTGGCGAAGAAATTAATCGCCAAAAACTTTTATTGCGTTTAGTTGATTTGCAATATGAGCGCAACGACATTGCTTTTGAGCGCTGTAATTTTCGCGTTATGGGCGATGCCATTGATGTTTTTCCGTCTCACGAAGATGAGCGCGCTTGGCGTATTTCAATGTTTGGCGACGAGATTGAAGAAATAACCGAATTTGATGTTTTAACCGGCGAAACTTATGGCAAACTTGATCAAATCGCTCTTTATCCATCTTCGCATTATGTGGCACCAGCCGAAACTTTACAAAAAGCGATTGTGCAGATTCGTGGTGATTTAGCAATTCGCGTTAAACAATTGGAAGAGCAGGGCAAAATTGTTGAAGCGCAGCGCTTAAATCAGCGCACCACTTACGATATGGAAATGATGTTAACGGTTGGTTCTTGCAAAGGCATTGAAAATTATTCGCGCTATTTAACTGGGCGACCAGCAGGCGCGCCGCCGCCAACTCTTTTTGAATATTTGCCCAAAGACGCGTTGCTTTTTGTCGATGAAAGTCACGTTTCAATTCCGCAAATTGACGGCATGTATAAAGGTGATTTTGCGCGCAAATCAAATTTAACTGAACATGGATTTCGCTTGCTTTCAGCGCTTGATAATCGTCCGCTAAAATTTGCGGAATGGGAAAGTTTTAAGCCGCAAACAATTTATGTTTCGGCAACTCCCGGAAAGTATGAAGTTGCTAAAAATGATGGCGGCGTGATTGAGCAAATTATTCGACCAACCGGTTTACTCGATCCGCTTTGTGAAATTCGTCCAGCCAAAACTCAAATTGATGATTTAATTGGCGAAGTTAAGCAAACTAAAGAGCGCGGCTTTCGCACTTTGGTTACAACTTTAACTAAAAAAATGGCGGAAGATTTAGCTGATTATTTGAATGATTGCGGCATCAGCGTAGTTTATATGCATTCTGATATTGATACTCTTGATCGCATCGAAATTATCCAGAATTTACGTTTGGGAAAATATGATTGCTTGGTTGGCGTAAATTTATTGCGCGAAGGTTTAGATATTCCTGAATGTGCGCTGATGGCGATTCTTGACGCTGACAAAGAAGGATTTTTGCGCAACGAAACTTCTTTGATTCAAACTATCGGACGTGCGGCGCGAAATTCAGAAAGCAAAGTTATTTTATATGCCGATAAAGAAACCAAATCAATCAAAGCCGCTTTAAGCGAAACTGAGCGGCGTAGAAAAATTCAAATAGCTTACAACGAAAAACATGGCATCACGCCAACCACAACCAAAAAAGCTTTTGGATCAGCTTTGGCAAATCTTTACACTAAAAAAGAAGAAGAATTTGATGATGGTAAATTTAGTAAAAAAAATCTGCCAGATCGTCGCTATATCGAAGGTTTGCGCAAAGAAATGATCGCCGCTGCTGGCGATTTAGAATTTGAAAAAGCTTCAAAAATAAGAGATGAAATTAAAAAGTTGGAAACTTTGTTGTTGATCTAGAGACTGTTTGCAAACTTAATTATTCTCATATTTAGTTCTATTTTTGCTCTTTTTTTCACGAAATTTTTTAAAATATTTTCCGATATTATAAAAAATTTCATAAAAAAATCGCTAAAAATATGCCAAAATCTGAAACTAATTAGGTTTGAAAACAGGCTCTAGTCTTCATGACGAGGTCTAAAAAAATTGTGAGTCACAAGGGATAATCACCCAACATTGCCTTTATCTAACCGAATAGCAAGGCAAGTAGACTTGTAACAAGGCAAAATCGTTTGGCTTAAAATTAGTTAGATAATCATTTTTGAAATTTTTTGAACAAGTACCTTCATTTGCAAACATTTTACTGCCTTTTTCAAAATAAAAACAAACTTCATCATCAAGCTGTTGTTGAGCAGCTTGATAGTTGCCTTTATTGATATATTGCTGCTCTTCAATAAATTTTCCTTTCGATAAACAACCAATAATTCCATGTGGCGCCGTAACTAAAAACTCAATTTCTTTTTTTGGTTTATTATCAATTGCGTAATCAAAAAGCTTGGTGGCAAAAAGACCAAATAAAAACGAAACAACTGTAAAAAATATAAATCTGAGCATCAGAAGTTTTAGCTTAATTTTATAAAGCCGCTCGCGCCGCCGCTAATCTGGCAATTGGCACGCGATAAGGCGAACAGCTAACATAATTTAAACCCATGCGATGACAAAACTCAATTGACGCCGGATTGCCACCATGTTCGCCGCAAATTCCAAGTTTAATATCTTTTCTAACTGATTTGCCTTTTTTAGCAGCAATTTCGATTAGCTGACCGACACCTTCTTGATCAAGCTCGGCAAATGGATCTTTTTCTAAAATTCCGGCTTTTTGATAATGTCCTAAAAAATTGGCGGAATCATCGCGCGAGAGACCAAAGGTGGTTTGAGTTAAATCATTAGTTCCAAAACTAAAGAATTCAGCGTCAAGAGCAATTTGATCGGCTATCAGCGCAGCGCGCGGCAGTTCAATCATTGTGCCAACTAAATAATTTAATTTAACGCCCTGCTCTTTTTCGACGGCTTTTTCAGTTGCAACAATTAGCTCTTTTAAAATTTGTAATTCTTTTCGCGTTGCCACTAATGGAATCATAATTTCTAAAATAACTTCCTGCTTAGTTTCTTTTTTTACAATTGAAGCCGCTTCAAAAATAGCGCGCGCCTGCATTTCGTAGATTTCAGGATAAGAAATTCCAAGACGACAACCGCGATGACCAAGCATTGGATTTTGTTCTTGTAATTGATGAGTGCGATGTTTGACGAAATTAACATCAACACCAACCGCTTTGGCAACTTCAGCAATTTCATGATCTTTATGTGGCAAAAATTCATGAAGTGGCGGATCAAGCAAACGAATTGTCACGGGCAACGCTGCCATAATTTTAAAAATCTCGCTAAAATCTTGACGCTGCATCGGCAATAATTTTGCCAAAGCTTTCTTACGACCTTCGATATTTTCTGCTAAAATCATTTCACGAACTGAGATAATTCGGTCTTCATTAAAAAACATGTGTTCAGTACGACAAAGACCAACGCCTTCGGCACCAAAATCGCGAGCCACTTGACAATCAAGCGGAGTTTCAGCGTTAGTGCGCACTTTCAAGACGCGGATTTCATCAGCCCATTTCATAATAGTTTGAAAATCGCCCGATAAATTTGGTTTTAAAGTTGGCACCAAACCAAGAATTACATCACCATTCGAACCGTTGATAGTAATGGTTTCGCCCTCTTTTACTTTTACACCATTGGCGATAAAAAATTGTCCAGCGTGATCAACGTGAAGTGCCGCCGCGCCTGAAACGCAAGGTGTACCCATGCCGCGCGCTACAACTGCGGCGTGTGATGTCATGCCACCACGCGCGGTTAAAATTCCTTGCGAAACATGCATGCCTTTAATGTCTTCGGGACTGGTTTCAACACGAACTAAAATAACTTTATCACCGTTATCAGATCTTTTTTCAGCTTCAGCAGAAGAAAAAACCACCACGCCAGAAGCAGCGCCCGGAGAAGCTGGAAGACCTTTAGCGATAATTTGTACTTTGGCTTTTGGATCAAGCGTTGGATGCAAAAGCTGATCTAAACTTGCCGGATCAATGCGTTTGAGCGCTTCTTTTTTGTCGATTAATTTTTCATTAACCATATCAACGGCAATTTTAACTGCGGCTTGAGTTGTGCGTTTTCCACTTCTTGTTTGTAGCATCCACAACTTTTTATTCTGCACGGTAAATTCAATATCTTGCATGTCGCGATAATGCAGTTCGAGCTTCTGATAGATTTTTGTCAGTTCAGCAAAAACTTCGGGCATGGTTTCTTCCATCGATGGCAAAGTTGAATCAAGCTGCTTTTTGCCAATATTGGTAATTGATTGCGGCGTACGAATTCCGGCAACCACATCTTCACCTTGCGCATTAATTAAATATTCGCCGTAAAGTTCTTTAGCGCCAGTGGAAGGATTGCGCGTAAAAGCCACGCCAGTAGCCGAAGTTTCGCCCATATTACCAAAAACCATTGATTGCACATTTACCGCCGTGCCCCACTCGGCTGGAATATTATTAAGTTCGCGATAAATAATGGCGCGATCATTCATCCAAGAAGCGAAAACCGCTTCGATAGCGCCCCAAAGTTGCTCATTAACATCTTGTGGAAATTCCCGTCCTAATTCTTCCTTAACTTTGGCTTTAAAAAGCAAAACGATTTCTTCAAGATTTTCGCAAGTAAGATCGGTGTCGGCGCTGGCGCCAAATTCATGCTTTTTCTCATCTAAAATTACTTCGAAATTATAATGATCAACACCCAAAACTACATCAGAATACATTTGAATAAAGCGTCGATAAGAATCAAAAGCGAAACGACGATTATTACTTTTATTAGCTAATCCTAAAACAGTTTTGTCATTTAAACCCAAATTCAAAACGGTGTCCATCATTCCTGGCATTGAAGCACGCGCGCCAGAACGCACTGAAAATAAAAGTGGATTTTTTTCATCGCCAAATTTAGCGCCCTCGCCGCGCAACTTTTCGTTTTGCTCGAAAGGCGCGACATCCGCCGCAGAAACTGGAGAAGACGCAGCCAATTTTTTCTCAATTTGATTAATCGCTGCCGCAACTTCTTTTCTGATTTCGTCTGAAAATTTTTTGCCGTTTTTGTAATAAAAATCACAAAATTCAGTAGTAATTGTAAAACCTAAAGGAACTGGCAAACCCATTTTAGACATTTCTGCTAAATTGGCGCCTTTGCCGCCGAGAAGATTTTTCATTGAAGCGTCGCCTTCAGATTTGCCATCGCCAAAGGAATAAACGAATTTTTTTGCAGTCATTTTAGATTAAATCAAATTGAAGTTTTTTAATTTCAACACCATTTGCAATCAGCGAAATAAAGTGTTTTCCTACATTATGTTTTCTGGTTGAAAGATCGCTGAAATTATGAGTTTTAGAAAATTTAAAACTACCTTGAGAAAAATTTTTTGTAGAAATTTGAAAATTTTTCCGCTGATAAACGCCAGATTTTTTTAAGAAATAAATCGCATATTCCAGCCTTATTTTATTGTTTGGCGCTTGGTTTTTTAAGGTAAAATTAAAAACTAAATCTTGTGAAATTCTAATTATAGTTTTTTGTAAAGCCAAGTTTTGGATTATAAAATTTTTTGACAAATTATTACAATTGATGTCAATCAGCGCCAAAGCTGATTTATCACCTTTTTTAAGCAAAGTTCTAAGGGCGTGACTGATCAAATTTGGCGCCACTTTTTCTTTTTTCCAACGCGCAAGTAAATTTAAAATGAGCAGCGGATGATCTTTGGAAATATCGTTTAAATTATTGGCAACACTTTTGCGAACATAGTTTGATTGATCAAATTTTAAATTTTCTAAAATTGATAAAATTGGCGCTGGATTTTTTTTCAGATCAGATAAAATTTCTCCCCAAGGAAGCCTTGGTCGACAAGCTTCTGAAGCCAATCTGCGTACATGATAATTTTCGCTTTTGCTAAATTTTAATAAAAATTCAAAAGCGCAATTTTGATCAAGCTTAATAAATTTTCGCATCGCAAATTCAGCGCTGCCAAATTGAGTGAAAAATTCTAACGCTGACATTGATTGATTGAAATTTTGCAAACCAAAAACTTCAACAAAATCAGGAAAAATTATTAATGCTAACGCGAAGTTTTTATTGGCGGAATTTTTTGAGCCAGAAATTTTTGGCGCAACTTGTTTTAAAACAGCAATTTTTTGAATAAAATTTTTACCGGATAAATTTTCATCAAGCGCAATTGTAATAGCGCGCATTCTTTGTTTGAGCGACTTTTCTTGCCAAGTTTTTTTAGGAAAATTTTCTAAAAATTTTTTTTGATTAAAATTGCGATCAATTGAGAAAATTGTTTTTGCTAAGTGATTCAAAAATTGATCATTATAAACTTCTTTGAGCAACATTTATAAAGCGATTTCAATCTTTGACAAATCGGCAACTTCATCAAAAAGCAAACGAATTTTTGCCAAAATTAACAGACGATTTATTCTGACATGATCATCTTTATCGTTGATTGTAAGGTTGTCAAAAAACTGTTTTAAAGGAACTTCTAAAACATGCAGCAGTTTGAAAGCCGAGGCAAATTCACCTTTTTTTATCAATTTTCGAAAATCATTTTTAATTTGCTTAACGCGACGATAAAGTACTTTTTCATATTTGTTTTTAAGCGCTAATGGCAAAGGTTTGCCAATATATTTTTTGCCATCTTTTTTTTCTTCAATTGCCAAAATATTGGCTGATCTTTTGTAAAGTTCAAAAATAGTTGAATTGTTTGGATCGGTTATAAACGAATCTAAAAATCGAATTTTTTTTGCTAAATATAAAATGTCGCAATTCTTGTGAATCTCAAGATTGGAAAGATATTTTTCAATCACAACATTAACGATATCAACGCGTAATTTCTCATTTTCTTTTAGATAAAATTTTAATCTTTCAACAAAAAATCTGATAATTTCTTCAACCAGATTTTTTTTGCTTTGTTCAAATTTTATATGATCTTGTTTAAGCAAATCTTTAACTAATTTTATTTGATAAGCGGCAAGTGATTTATCAACTAAAATGCGAATTGGAAAAGCGATGTTATGTTCAAAACCAATGCGAATAATTCCAAGCGCAGCGCGACGCAAAGCGTAAGGATCTTTTGAACTGGTTGGCTTTTCGTCAGCTAAAAAAAATCCAACAATATTATCAATTTTATCAGCAATTGATAAGGCAATTCCAAGTGCAGTTTTTGGTAGTTCAGCATTTATTCCTTGCGGCAAATAATGTTCATAAATTGCCATGACAATTTTATTATTTTCATCTTGCTTTTGAGCATAAAAACTGCCGATTTTACCTTGCAATTCTGGCAATTCGGCAACAGTTTTGGTAACCAAGTCAGCTTTACATAAATTAGTTGCGCGTTCAACCAAACTTATTTGGCAATGCGGCACAAAAATTGACAAAAATTTTGTTAGATAATTTAGGCGTTTGGTTTTATCAAAAAGCGATCCAAGTTTTTGATGAAAAACAACTTTTTGTAAATCTGCAACTCTTGAAATTAAAGGCTTCTTGAGGTCTTCATTAATAAAAAATTCAGCGTCACTTAAACGAGCATGAACTAATTTTTCATTATCACGAATAATTTTTGCATTGGTATTTTCAGCGCCAGAAGCATTGCTGATAAAAATAAATTTATCTGCTAGTTGATCATTTTCATCTTTCAGACACAAATATTTTTGATTGAGTTTTAAAGTTAGAATTAAAACTTCATCTGGCAATTGCATAAATTTTTTATCAAGCTTGCCAACCAAAGCTGTTGGCCATTCACAAAGACCATTAATTTCATCAAATAACGATGATTTTTCAGGATTGTCGATTGTTTTTAAATTTATTTCAGAGGTAATTTTGGCAATTTGATTTAAAATAATTTGCTTTCTTTTGGTGGCATCAACAATAACAAAATTTTGTTGAAGAGTTTTTTCATAATGACGCGCATCATCTAATTCAATGGCTGAAGACGATTTTAAAAAATGTCCGAAAGTTAAATTATTTGCTTTTAAATGAGCAAACTCAATGTCAATTACCTGCGATCCAAACATTGCTAAAATATTACGAATTGGTCTGATCCATTTTGGTTGCTCTTGATTTGGCAAAACATCGAAGCGCATTAATTTTGGCCAGATATTTACTGCTTTCGTTAAAATTTGCGGCAAAGAATTTTGAATAATTTTTGCAGTCGCAATTTCCTGATCTTTGCTGACAAATAAAAAACAGCGCGCGCCATTATTTTCAATTTGTTCAAGATCAGATTCATTTTCCAAACCAACTGACTTTAAAAAACCATTAATTGCTTTTTTATCAGCATCAATTTTTGGACCAATTTTACGAGTTGAAGTAATTTTTTGAAAATCTGGTAAGTCTTGAATTTGAAGCGCTAAACGTCGTGGCGTGATAAAAATTTTAAGCTGATTTTGATTAAAATATAAATTATTTTTAGTTAAAATTTCAAAAGCGATTTTAGAGAAATTTTCTGCCGCCAATTTTTGCATATTGGCAGGAATTTCTTCGCTGAGTATTTCTAGTAGGAAGTTGGTCATTTTTTTAAATGTTTATTCGTCATTGTTTTTAGAGCCTGTTTTCAAACCTAATTATTCTCATATTTAGTTCTATTTTTGCTCTTTTTTTTCACAAAATTTTTTAAAATATTTTCCGATATTATAAAAAATCGCTAAAAATATGCCAAAATCTGAAACTAATTAGGTTTGAAAACAGGCTCTAGTCTTCATGACGAGGTCTGAAAAAATTGTGAGTCAAGGGATAATCACCCAACATTGCCTTTATCTAACCGAATAGCAAGGCAAGTAGACCTGTAACAAGGCAAAACCGTTTGGTTTAAAATTAGTTAGATAATCATTTTTAAAATTTTTTGAACAAGTGCCTTCATTTGCAAACATTTTACTGCCTTTTTCAAAATAGAAACAAACTTCATCATCAAGCTGTTGTTGAGCAGCTTGATAGTTGCCTTTATTGATATATTGCTGCTCTTCAATAAATTTTCCTTTCGATAAACAACCAATAATTCCATGTGGCGCCGTAACTAA
>JANRKR010000051.1:0-2215 GCA_033763375.1 Rickettsiales bacterium | reverse complement strand
TGGTTTGTTTGCTTGAGAATTAGTTGGCGTAATTGCTTGTTCTTGTGCCAAAATTGGGGAAGAAATTACAGCAAATATTGCTGCGAGTTTTAAGAAATTTTTCATAAATTTTATTATTTTAATTATAAAAAAACGGATTTGTGACAGTGCCATTATACCAATTCCCATCTTAAAAGATGCAATTGAATTTTTTAGGACTCATCTTTATAGCGCTTATTTTGAATAAGTTTACGCGGATTCGCCTTCAAATTCAAAGCCTGATTTAAGATGGAAATTGGTATTACAAGCTTGGTTGCGCGATCATGATTATTTTGCGCTTTAAGGCAAGCAAGTAAAACTTGTTTAAGAAAAAAAAAGCTAAAAATTTTTGTGTCAAAAAGTTGCTATTTAACGACGAACATTTTTGAGTAAAATAAAATCAGCCAAAACACAAGCCAGCATTGCTTCTCCAACTGGTACAGCGCGAATGCCAACGCAAGGATCGTGACGACCTTTGGTGATTATTTCACAATTATTTTTATTGATATCTACAGTGCGACGTGGAATTAAAATTGAGCTGGTAGGTTTTACCGCGAAGCGGACAATAAGATCTTGTCCAGAAGAAATTCCGCCCAACACTCCGCCGGAATGATTGGCAGAAAACTTTAGTTGATTATTTTCCATCCACATTTCATCAGCAAGCTCAGATCCTTTTTTAGTTGCAGCTGCCATTCCTTCGCCAATTTCAACACCTTTAACGGCGTTAATTGAAATAATTGCTGACGCAATTTTGGCATCTAATTTATTGTAAATTGGTTCGCCTAAACCAGTTGGTAAATTTTTTGCCACCAATTCAATTATTGCGCCAACTGAATCACCAGCTTTACGAATTTCTAAAAGATAATCAGCAAAATTTTGAGCGGCGATTTTATCAGGACAGAAAAAATCATTTTTTGAAATTTCGTTCAAATCAAAATTTTTGTAGTCAATTTTTTTTTCGCCAATCTGAGTTAAGTAGCCAAAAATTTGAATATTTTCTTTTTGTAAAATTTTACGAGCGATTGCTCCGGCGGCAACTCGCATTGCAGTTTCACGCGCGGAAGATCTGCCACCACCACGATAATCGCGAATACCATATTTTTCAAAATATGTATAGTCGGCGTGACTTGGGCGAAATTTATCTTTAATGTCGCCATAATCAGTGCTTTTTTGATCTTGATTGTGAATGATTAAACTAATTGGTGTGCCTGTGGTTTTGCCTTCAAAAACGCCTGATAAAATTTTTACCTGATCAAGCTCTTGTCGTTGCGTGGTAAATTTTGATTGTCCGGGACGACGCTGATCTAAATATTTTTGAATATCGCTTTCATCTAAAGAAATTAGGGAAGGGCAGCCATCAACAACGCAGCCAATTGCTTCGCCATGACTTTCGCCCCAACTAGTGAAAGAAAAAATTTCTCCGAATTTGTTGCTCATATTTTAAAATTTATTTTTTCCCAATGTCCCACTAATAGGGAAAATAGTTGTTGACAAGTAAGTAAACACAAGGTTAAATGATAGATAGTTAGTTTATCAATTTTTCTTTTGTGTTTATGGACATTCTTTCTATCTTCAACAACTACAAAACTCAAGCAAAGTGTATCAAGCATTTAGAGAAAGTTAGGTGGAATGGAGAAGTAAAATGTGTTTATTGCGATAGCGATAGAATCACGCCAGTAAAAGCAGAATTGCGCCACAAATGCGGAGCTTGTGGCAAATCTTTTAGCGTCACAGTCGGCACAATTTATCACGACACACGCTTACCTCTTCAAAAATGGTTTTTAGCAACCGCAATTATTCTTAACGCAAAGAAAGGTATCTCTGCTCGTGAGTTAGCCAGACAAATCAAGGTCAATAAAGACACGGCTTGGCGTATGGAAATGAAAATCCGTGAAGCAATGCAAGATGATGAACAAACAAAATTATTTAGTGGTATTGTTGAATGTGATGAGTGTTATATCGGCGGCAAAAAGAAGAAAGGTGATAAGAAAAAAGACGATGATGATAATTTCATTAACCCAAGAGGCAGAGCTACAAAGAAGCAAGGGGTAATTGGTGTTGTTGAGAGAGCAAGCGGCAGAGTTAAAATTCAGAAACAAGATAAGTTCAAATTCAGCGACATCAAAGCCTTCTTAGAAAAGCATTTAGATTTCGGAAATACTCACCTCTACACAGACGATTTCAAAGGCTATATTCC
>JANRKR010000050.1:0-13696 GCA_033763375.1 Rickettsiales bacterium | reverse complement strand
TGTCTAATCCACTGCGTCGCGAAAAAATGAATCGCCTAAAAATTTTTTGCAAAAGCGGATTTGCGACAGTGCCTTATTTTACTATCTTCGTCGTTGCGAGCGACTTGAAATAAGGCGAATGAAGATTCCGTCATTGCGAGCCACTTTGGTGGTGAAGCAATCCAATGCTGACTGGAGTTGGTTATGGATTGCCGTGCCACTAAAGTAACTCGCAATGACGGAATTTTAATATCCGCTTTTACAAAATTGGTTAAGATGAGCTTTTTATTACAAATTTAGCGTCCTCGCCTTTTTGTAAAATTTCTAAAATTGGTGGTAAAATTATTTTTAATTTTTCTTCCAACTGCCACGGCGCGTTGAAAACAAACATGCCACAGGCTGACATTTTTTTATCTTCTTTTTCTGCTCCAACATCAAAAACCGCATGTAAAACTTTCTCAAATTTTAGTTGAGATATTTCGTAATAGAATTTTTCCAACACTTCTTTATCGCTTTTAATAATCGGAAACCAAACCAGATAAACGCCATGAGCAAAGCGTTTATAAGCCTCTTTCAAGCCGAAAATAATTTTTTCATAATCATCAGAAATTATTTTTTGATCTTTTTCAAAAGCCGGATCGATAATTATAATTCCGCGTTTTTCCAGCGGTGGTAATTTTGATTTTAAAAGTTCAAAACCATCGCAATTTAAAATAGAAAATTTTTTATTGCCGGCAAAATTAGCCCGTAATTTAGCGAAATCTTCGCGATTTAATTCGGCAAAAATTGCTCGATCTTGAGAGCGTAAATAATCTTTGATTAAAGTTGGTGAACCAGCGTAAAATCTTAATTTGCTTGGCAAATCAGCAATTTCGCAATTATTAATTTTAGCTAGAATTTTTAAATATCTTGCCGGTAAAAAATCTTTAAAATTTTCTTGCTGTAAGATTTTTTTTATTCCCAAAAAAGCTTCACAAGTTTTTTGTGATTTTTCATCAGATAAATCGTATTTTCCAATTCCACCATGAGTATCAAGCGCAAAAAATGGCGTGGGTTTTTCATGAAATTTTTCTAAACAAATTGTTAAAATAATATGCTTAAAAATATCGGCGAAATTGCCCGCGTGATAGATGTGGTGGTAGTTCATTTTAATATAGGTTTTTTTAAGAAATAGTGCAGCAACCTTTTTTACTTATTAGATCTAACTCTTTGGCTTTTGGCTCTGAAATAGTTGATGATGGGGTTGTTTCGCTACTATTTGTAGGTTTTGTTGAAGATGTAGTTACTGGGGTTTTTAGTCTTAATAAAGATTTTGAGATAGGAGAACTGCGATCAACATAATCACGACCTTTAGCTTTTTTTAATTTTTCTTCGCTTATATCCATTAAATTTTTTGCACTTATATCATTTAAATCATTACGCATAATTTATCCAAAAAATATTCCGGTTATTATATAGTTTAGAAGTAAAATTACAATTGATGCAGCAACAACAGCGTTGGTTGTGGCAACGCCAACTCCTTCAGCGCCACCTTTTGAATTATAGCCAAAATAACAACCCATAATGGCAATTACAAAACCAAAAAATGCAGATTTGGTTAAGCCCGAAATCACATCAATAGCTTCTAAAAATTTAAAAGTATTTGCCATATAAGGTCCAGGTGAAAAACCTAAAGCATGAACACTAACCAAATAACCGCCCATAACGCCAATAATATCGGCAATCAAAACCAAAAATGGCAGCATTAAAACACCAGCAATAACGCGTGGCGCAATCAAATATTTAAAAGGATTGGTGGAAAGTGTGCGTAGCGCGTCGATTTGTTCGGTAACTTTCATGGTGCCAATTTCAGCCGCCATTGATGCACCAACGCGTCCGGCAACCATTAATCCCGCAAGAACTGGTCCAAGTTCACGCGTGATTGAAAGCACGACAACAGTAGCAATTGTGCTTTCAGCGTTGAAACGTGAAAATCCAGAATAGCTTTGCAGCGCCAAAACCGCACCAGAAAAAATTGCCGTCAAACCAACAACTGGCAAAGAAAAATAACCAATATGTAGAAATTGCCTTAAAATTAATTTAGGATAAAATGGCGGCGTGAAGCAATTGCGCACGGCGTCAATCATAAACAAAGCCATTTCGCCAAGTTTTGCCAAATTGCTTAAAGTGAAATGACCAGTTTTTTCTAAGATTTTTAAAGCGAATGTCGTCATGAAAATTATATTGAAATTTTAGAAATGTTATCGATGTTTCAATTTTAAAATCTGTTTTGAAAGTTGTTTAAGTTTTGATGTTTAAAATAAAAACCCAATCCAAATTTGCCAAACTTTTAATTATCAATTTGCTGACAATTTTTGTTGCAGCAAAAACCATTTTGCTTGTTCATAGTTTTAGTCACAACCAAAATAACTTTTCTCATCAAGAATCACCTCAACATAATTGTGAAATTTGCGCTTTAGCTAATTTTCAAAACCAAATTTTAACAGCGCCAAATTTTGTTTTGACGATATTAGCTTTTTTTATTACTTTTTTAGCACGCAAATTCAACCGTGCTAAATTTTCCTTCCTGCTTTCCTCTTATTATTCTCAAGCTCCGCCGGTAATTTCTTAGAAACTGAATCTAACAATTCATAGCCATTTCAATTTTCGATAAACTCTTAAATTTGAAAGGCGTTTTTTAAGAAATTACTTATGAAAAAATTCTCTATTTTACTTTTTGCCAATTTATTTCTTGGTTTTGATACAGCTTTTGCAGAAGATGTTTGGAACTATGAAGTTACAGCAACCAAGCTTGAAAAATCACGCAATAATCTTTCGCCAAAAACCGGCGGTAGTTCTTTTTCTTTTGAGCAAAAAGATATTGATAACTTGCCGCAAGGTCAGGCAACACCTTTAAATCAAGTCTTATTGCGTGCGCCAAGTGTTGTGGCAAATTCACAAAATCAAATTCATGTGCGTGGTGATCACGCTAATTTACAATATCGCATCAATGGTGTGATGTTGCCCGAAGGCGTTAATGGTTTTGGTCAAAATTTGGATACACATTTTGCCGAAAAAATTGACTTTTTAACCGGTGCCATGCCAGCGCAATATGGATTACGCACTGCCGGCGTGATTGATATCAAAACCAAAACTGGCAATTTTCCAAAGCGTAATCGCTCGGAAATTACAATTGGTGGCAATGATACTTTGGGCGCTAACCAACAAATTGGCGGTAATAAAGGTAATTTAGATTATTATTTGAGCGCTTCTTATTTGCAGAATTCGCGCGGTATTGAATCAACAACTGCGGCAAGAAATTCCAATCACAATGACACTTCGCAAGATAATGTTTTTGGTTATTTTTCCTATATTCTTGACGCTTCCAAGCGCGTTAGTTTGATTGTTTCAAATGCGACAAATCGTTTTCAAATTCCTAATAATCCCAATCAAGAAGCGGCTTACGATTTAAGTGGCGCCACGGCTGATTCTAATTTTCTTAATCAAAAACAAAAAGAAGCGAGTCGTTTTGCAATTGCGTCTTTGCAAGGAATTTCAGACTTGAATGTTGATTATCAAATTTCTGCTTTCACACGTTATAGCGATTTGCAATTTAATCCCGATTACAAAGGCGATTTGATTTTTAATGGAATCGCTTCCACTCTTGATCGCAGCAGCTTTGCTAATGGTCTACAAAGCGATTTTGGTTACGAATTAGACCAAAAAAATACTTTACGTTACGGTTTTTATTTAAGTAACGATCAAGTAAAAAGTGCTTCTGAAAATTGGGTTTTTGAACAAGATGGTTCGGGAGGTTATTTAACAACTCCTTTTAGAATTGACGAACAAAGTGACAAAAACTCGCAGCTTTATTCGGCTTATTTACAAAATGAGTGGAAAGCTTTGGAAGATTTGACTCTGAATTACGGCGGTCGTTTTGATATGTCGCGCGCTTATGTCAACGAGTGGCAATTAAGTCCGCGTTTTGGCGCAGTTTATGATTTAAGCAAAGCCACTAAAATTCACGCTGGTTATGCGCGCTATTTTACGCCGCCGCCAACTTCAGCAATTTCTGAAACTACTCGTGCTAAATTTGCCAACACTAGTAACGCTTCTGAAAGTGAAGAAAACAGCAAAGTCAAAGCTGAGCGCACTAATTATTTTGATTTAGGAATTTCTCACAAAGCAAATGAACATCTGACTTTGGCTTTGGATGGTTATTACAAGCAGATTAAAAATTTGCTCGATGAACATCAATTTGGCAATTCTTTGATTTATACGCCTTTTAATTATCAACGTGGCAAGGCTTATGGTTTAGAGTTCAAAGCTGATTATCAAAAAGATAATTTTGCTGCTTACTTAAATTTAGCAACGCAAAGAGCCTACGGGAAAAATATTAATTCTGGGCAATATATTCATGACGCTGAAGAGCTGGAATATATTTCTAAGCACTATGTTGCTCTTGATCACGTGCAAAATTACACCGCCTCTTTTGGTTCTTCTTATAATCTTTATGGAACCAAAATTGCTGCCGATGCTTTGTTTGGATCAGGACTTCGCACTGGAAATAACAATTCTAATACTATGCCATCTTATATAATTCTTAATGCCAGTGTGGCGCGCGACTTTCTTCTACCAGCTGCTGGAAAAATTAATTTAAGATTATCGGCGGTGAATTTAGAAGATAAGGTTTATCAATATTCTGATGGTTCGGGAATTGGCGTTTCTGCTTCGCAATATGCAATGCGTCGTACTTTTTTCTTAATCGCTTCTAAGAATTTCTAAAGTGATAAAAAACTTTTTACAAAAATCAAAACAGGTTAATGATTCTATCAAAAGTTTTGTTATTACTTTGATTTTGCATGTTACACTGTTGGCGGCGCTGTTATTATCTTTTGAAAAAAATTTGGCAACGCCGCCAGCGGTTGTAGTTCTTGATGTTGCTCTTCTTGGTAAAATAAAAAAGGAAAAAAAATCAGCTATAATTGATCACAAAAATTTTACACAAAAAGGTTTAAAACATTTTCATCAAGAATCAGAATTACTTGGAAATGACTCAGAAAAGAAAGTAAAATTAATTGCTAATCCTTTACCAGAAATTCCTCAAGATTTGCGTGACGAAGCTTTTGAAAGTAAGGCTGTTGCCAGATTTTATATTGCAGCTAACGGCGAGGTTAAAAATGTTGAATTGATTAAGCCTTGTAAAAATCCAAAACTTAATCGGCTGCTGATTCAAAGTTTAAAAAAATGGCAATTTTCACAAAATTTTACTGAATCAGTTCAAGATATTGCGGTTAATTTTAAAGTGGAGTAGATCGTCTCTGCAAACGAACCGCGGCAATGTAAAATAGTAGGGCAAGACAATAAAGAGCATTCCAATTAGCCATTGAAAGTTTTAGAAAAAAGAAATTTGGCTCATCACATCTAATTGTTTTGGCTGTAATTAAGGCTTGCTCAAGCTCTTTTAAATTAGTGACATTTTTTAGATTTTCTGATGAACAAGTTGTCGGACCTTTAAAAAATTTTTTCTCAACTCCGCTGTGATAAGAAGCAATAATAAAATTTATAACTAGCAAAAAAGTGCACAGATAAAGAGCAATTCTTTTAGATTTTTCTGATTTGAAATAACTCAAGGTAAGTGCGCTAACCGCAACAATTGCCAAGAAAGGTTTGCGTTGGTAGAAGCATAAAATGCATGGTTCTAAATTAAAAAAATATTGGCTGATATAAACAAAAACTAGCGCTGTCACCGAAGCAATTAAAAGTAAAATCAACAAATTTTTATTAGTAATTTTTGTGATCATGATTTTCCAAGAATTTTTTTTGCCATTTCTTTTCTTAATTCAACGGCTGGTTGATCAAAAGGATTAATTTTTTTGGCGTAAGAAATCAAAATAGTTTCAAGAAAACACTGCATCATTAATGCTCCTAAAACTTCTTCATTTAGTTTTTTTATTTCAAAAATACGAATTGGTAATTTTTTCTGATTCAAAACTTCGATAGTAGTTTCTTGCTCAACTTGCACAATTTCACTTAAATTTTTGCCGCCAAATAAGGTTGGGCAAGATTTTAAATCTTTTACTAAAAAATTATCCCGATGATTTTTAGCAATAATGAAAGTGAAAAATTTATCTTTTGGACCTTCTAAATAAAGTTGTAATTGACTGTGTTGATCAACAGTTCCCATTGAATTAATTGGAGTTGAACCAAAGCCTGATTTGCCCAAAGATTCGGCCCAAAGTTGGCGATACCAATCGGTAAAGTTTTTTAAAACATCGATATAAGGCATAATAACATTGTTGCTAAAACCTTGATCGTAAAGATACATTTGAATTACGCAGGATTGTAGAATTTTTTCATCTCGCAAAAAAGAGTTGATAATTTTTCTAGCGCCTTGACGAATTTTTTTTACATCAACTCCGCAAAGTATTGCCGGCAACATTCCTACAATTGAAAAACAAGAATAACGACCACCAATTTCGCTTGGATGATCAACAATTTCGGCATTGATTTCTAGAGCAATTTTGGCAATAGAATTTTTTTGATTTTGAGTTACAAATAAAAATTGTTTAGAAAAATTTTTAATTTTGCTCTTCTTGAAAAGATCAATAATTATCAAGCTCTGACAAATTGTTTCGATGGTTTCGCCTGATTTACTAATAACCAAAAAGAAAGTATTTTTTAGATCAATTTTGCTTAAACAATTTTGAATTGTAGTTGGATCGATTGATTCAAGAAATTCTACTTTATTTTGATCTTGAAGTGCAGCCAATGTTTTACCACCAAGGCTTGAGCCACCAACTCCTAAAATTAAAATTTTTTTAAATTTTGCAATTTTTTGCGCTTGAGATGAAAATTTTTTTAAATCATTTTGATTGGAAACTATCGCAATTGGTGCAAGTTTTTTTGCCTTAATTTCGTTTCTTAATTTTTCTAAAAAGCTAAAATAATTATTCCGATAATCTTTTGGAATTTGGGCAAAAGAAATGTTTTTGAAGCTTTGAGAATAAAGAGTTTTTTCTGGCATAGAAATAAAAAACTTAATTAAGTATTTTGATTTTAATCAGCTAAATTTTAAAATTAAGGACAAAACTTGTAATCTAGGTTTAAGGTCGATAAACTATCTATTCTTTAAAAAAAATCTTTTTCAAGTCATAGCATTTATTGGCTGGGTAGCAAAGTGGTAATGCAAGAGCCTGCAAAGCTTTTATGCGTCGGTTCGATTCCGACCCCGGCCTCCAATTTTTGGCCTCAATTACTTTTTACGCTCGCTTATTCTTGGGCTGCGCAGATAAATCGGGTTTAAATCTGTAGAAAATTTTTCACCGTTTTTGAATTTTTCATAGGCTAGAAGCCCAACTAAATCAGCTTCAACTTCATCTTCGCAGTTGGTTATTTCAAACTTATATTTTTTTTCTTCTAAAATTTTTGCGGCAATTTTCTTGCCCGAACCGCATAAAAAAAATTTTTCTTGAGGAAAAATTTGTGCTAATTCTTCTAATTTAGCTAGTTTTGGCGCGGTTTCCTCGTTAGTTTTTTGATCAAATTCAGCGTAAAAAAATTCATCAGCTTTGGCGTCAATTACAACGAAAATTTTCTCTGACTTTTGGCGATATTTATAGGCAATTGCCTGACAAGAATTTATCAAAATTAAGGGTAAATTTGTCGCCAGTTTTATGGTGCGCGCAACCGTAAGCCCAATTCTGGTTCCAGTAAAACTTCCAGGGCCTTGAGTTGCGGCAATTAAATCTAAATCTTGATACCAAATGTTATTTTGGCTCAAAACTTTTTCAATTTGCGGAATTAAAAGCTCGGCTTGTTTGCCGCTTTCCGTGATAATATTTTTACTTAAAATTTTTTGATCAAGTAGTAACGCGACTGAAAAATTTGCCGCTGTTGAGTCGAATGCTAAAATTTTCATCTAGTTGATTACTGACTTAATGCTTGGAACATCCAGCGAAAAAGTGGGAATTTTGACATCAAAAATCTCAAGATTATTTTTCAACATTTGATATTTTCCAGTCATAATTCCTGAAGGATAACGCAAGTGCACGCCGCTGCTATATTGATAAGAAGAACCGGCTAAAATTGTTGGTTGCTCGCCAATTACGCCTTCTCCTCTGACCTCTTGAACGATGCCTTTTTCATCAATAATGCGCCAATGACGATTGAGTAATTTTACTGACTCCGCACTTTTATTGTCGATTCTAACGTGATAGGCCCAAATAAAAAGATCGCCAATAATACTTGATTTACTGTCGATAAATTCTGGCCAAACTGTAATGTGAATATTTTGAGTAACTGCGCTGTATGACTGATCCCAAGCGGTTTTGCTTGAGCTAAAAATAATTTCTTCTGTTAATTTATTTAGCTTGGTCATTTTTAAGACGTGATTTTAATGTTAAATTTTTTGCTCAAATAATTGGTTATATCAATTCTTTCTTCTTCTTTAAGACCGCGAGAAAAAATTATAATTTCTGCGATATCACCATCCATATATTCATTATTAACAGTTTTTCCAATAGTATTATTCGAATTTGTTGCCTGATTACCAGTCGGATTATCGGCTATATTTAAGCTGTTATCAACATAAATTCTTCTACTAGAGCCGTCATAATAAAATGTCAGAATATGGAATTGACTAATTTTAATTGGATTTCCCGTTGAAATTATGTCATTACCCCACCAATAATTATTGATTCCGTTGATATCGTAACGAAAAGCATTTGTTTGGTTAGTGAATCCGTAATTTCCTGATCCGATCATTCCGTTCGCGCCCAAAACATTGGTTTTTGATACCAAAAATATAGTATAAGGTGAATTATTGTAAGGAACGGTGCCGTCGGGCATATTTAAAAATTGATTACTACTATTTACAAATCTTAAAACTGGTATTCCGTTAATAATATTTTCACGAAATGTCGGTTGATTTTGCGATGTATTTTGAGTAGCATTAATTTTATTAGTTGATTGAGGATTATTATCATACCAAACGGCAACACTTTCAGAATTTGAGGGATAATTACCACCAAAACTCTGCTCAAAGGAGGTTTCAAACCAAACAACCAAATTTTCTGTACCACTAACTGACGAGGATTTTGTAAGGTTTTGAGCAGAGATAATTCTTGAGTTTTGCACCATAATTCTGGCACTAGTTATGCCGGCAATAAGAATTCCGATGATTAAAATTACAATTGAAAGTTCGATTAAAGAAAAAGCTTTTTGGAAATTTCTTATGGTCATAAATCTATAAATAACATTTTTAATTCATGCGATCGGTCATATCAACGATACTCATCAATTCTTTCAGATCAATAAAGCCAGCAATTACTTTATTTAAACCATCTTCGATCATCGGCACAAATCCTTTTTTAATAGCGTGATCTAGCATTTCATTTCTGCCCAGTTGCGCCGAAATTAGACCATCAAAATCACGATCAATTTGCAAAATTTCAGCAATAACAATACGACCTCTATATCCAGAACCGTCACATTTTTCGCAGCCAGCTGCTTTAAATAATTTATTAATATTGCTATGTTGCGGTCCTAATAATCTTTTTTCAAAAGCGTCTAGCGGTTTTTCAATTTTACAATGACTACAAAGTTTTTTGGCAAGACGCTGCGCAATAACGCCAACCAAAGATCCGGCAATTAAATAACTAGGCACGCCAATATTCATCAAGCGTGGAATTGCTCCAATAGAATCGTTGGTATGTAAACTGCTAAAAACTTGGTGACCAGTCATCGCCGCTTGAATAGCAGTAATTGCGGTTTCTTTATCGCGAATCTCACCAATCAAAATTACATCAGGATCTTGGCGTAAAATTGCTTTTACACCTGAAGCAAAATCCATACCAATATCGGCTCTGATGTTAGATTGACGAATTAGCGGTAAATGATATTCAACTGGATCTTCTAGCGTCATGATATTTTTTTCGATGGTGTTAATCATGCTTAAAAGAGTGTAAAGAGTGGTTGTTTTACCCGATCCGGTTGGACCAGTTGCCACAATAACTCCTTCGGGTTTTTGAATTAATTTATTAATAATTTTGCGTTGCGTTTCAGTAAAACCAAGAGTTTCAAGCGATACGATTGATTGCTTTTCATCCAAGATACGCATGACGATATTTTCGCCAAAAATAGTCGGATGAGTTGAAACACGAAAATCAATTTTACGACCCAAAATTTCTGAATTAATATGACCATCTTGTGATTTGCGGCTCTCGGCAATATTCATGCCTGAGAGAATTTTAATACGCACCGCCAAAGCCGACCAATAATCACGATGTAATGAGCGAATTTGCACCATTTCACCATCAATTCGATAACGCACGCGCAGAAAAAGATTTTCTGGTTCAAAATGTAAATCAGAAGCGCGACGATGAACTGCATCAGTTAAAATAGCGTCAACTAAACGCACCATCGGGCTTTTATAATCACCGCGTAACTGTGCTTCGTCATTAATTTTAGAATTTTCGCTGCCTTCAATTTCACGCAAAATACCTTCAATCGACATTTCATAGTCGTAATATTGATCGATGGCGTGAAGAATGTCAGCCTCCGGAACATAAGCCGGAGAAATTTTAAAATTAGGAGGAAAATATCTTCTGATCTGATCAAGAGCGACAATGTCAAAAATATCTGACATGCCAACGATGATGGAACTTTTATCGTAAGAAAGAGGAATTAATTTATTATTAACTGCAAAATCTCTTGGCACTTTTTTGACCAAATTAGAATCAATAATTACTGATTTGATATCAATTTTGGTAACGCCTGTTGATTCGTTTAAAATTTCGCCCAAAGCTCCTTCAGAAATAAAGCCTAAATCAACCAAAATCGAGCCAACTGTTTGTGAATTATTAAGACGAGTTTGTTCTTTAAGAGCTATTTTTAACTGATCTTCAGAAATAACTTTTTTTTCCAAGAGTTTGCTAATTATATCGTTGGAGTTGATCTGAAAATTGGTTTTTTGCTGAGTTACCGCAGAAGCTGATTCCATTTGATTTTGCTTTATGATTATTAGCTGCAATAACGAATTCCACATGCGTTTGTTACATGTCTTTGTTACAGCTATTGCCTTTTTTTAAGTTTAAATTGAATAATCTTTAGCGTATTTTTTAATGTCAAGAAAGCCGAACTTATTTGCAAAAAGTCATTTAAAAATTTTCAAAAAATCTCAGATTAACTTTATCAATTAATTTAAATATTGGCATATTTTTATGGCTGTAACTGTTCGTTTTGCTCCTTCGCCAACTGGTTATTTACATATTGGTGGCGCGCGTACCGCTTTATTTAATTATCTTTTTGCCAAACATCATGGCGGAAAATTTTTGCTTAGAATTGAAGATACTGATGCACAAAGATCAACTAAAGAAGCGATTGATGCAATCTTGCAAGGTCTTGATTGGCTTGGTCTTAAAACTGATGACGATTTTGTTTTACAATCAAAAAACTTGGCTAATCATAAAAAAGTTGCTGAAGAATTATTGGAAAAAAATCAGGCTTATTTGTGTTACACTTCCGCAGAAGAGTTAGAAGAATTGCGAAAAAAAGCCGAAGCCAAGAAAGAGGTTTTTCGTTTTAAAAGTCCGTGGCGTGAAAAAATTAATTCGCAATCTTCAGTTGTAAAACCAGCAATCAGAATCAAAGCGCCACAAAGCGGCGAAACGATAATCAATGATTTAGTGCAAGGCGAAATTAAAGTACAAAATTCTGAACTTGATGATTTAATTTTATTACGCGCCGATGGCACGCCAACTTATATGTTAGCAGTTGTAGTGGATGATCACGATATGAATATTTCGCACATAATTCGCGGCGATGATCATTTGACCAATGCTTTTCGCCAAAAAATAATTTATCAGGCGATGAATTGGCAAGTGCCGCATTTTGCTCATATTCCGCTAATTCACGGTTCTGACGGCGCAAAACTTTCCAAGCGTCATGGTGCTACTTCGGTTATTGATTATAAAAAAATGGGTTATTTGCCGGAAGCTTTGCGCAATTATTTATTGCGTCTTGGCTGGTCGCATGGCGATATGGAAATTATTTCTGATGCGCAGGCAATTGAATTTTTTAATTTAGATAAAGTTGGTAGATCGCCGGCGCGCTTTGATTTCGCTAAGTTAAAATCACTTAATAAACATTATATTAAAGAAAAAAACGCCACTGAACTTTTAGATTTAGCTTTAGAATTTTTACCAAAAAAATTTTCCGATTCACAAAAATCAAAAATGATGCGGGCATTAAAATTTGCCAAAGAACGTTGTGATATTCTTGGCGAATTAGCAAAAACTTTAGAAATTTACAGCGATAATTTTATCGCTGAATTCGATTTGGAAAGTCAAAAAATAATTTCTGAAAAAAAATCTTTGTTAGCTGATTTACAAAAAGTTTTTTCCAATTTAGAAACTTGGCAACATGACGAAATTAAAAATTCTCTCGATAATTTTGCTGCAACTAAATCTCTAAAAATTAAAGATTTTGGTCCAGCTTTGCGTGTTGCTCTCACCTACACTTCAGCTTCAGCTGGTGGAATTTTTGATGTAATTGAAATTTTGGGAAAAGATGAAGTTCTGAGAAGAATTAATAATTCTTTAAAATGAAGTTTTAATTTACGTTGAAGAAGCTGAATTCTAAATTCGTCATTGCGAGGAAAGTCAGCAACGTGGCAATCTCATCAGTCAAACTCTTGAGATTGCCACGTCAGGTCTGAAGACCTTCCTCGCAATGACGAATTCAACCAAAAATGGGTATAAGATTTATTTATTAGGAAAGCCTTCCGAAAATTTTTTTAATTAAAAACCATGCCAAAAAATTTTCTCTTCACTTCCGAATCGGTTTCTGAAGGTCATCCGGATAAAATCTGCGATCAAATTTCTGATTCTTTGGTTGATGCTTATTTAAGCAAAGATTCACACAGTCGCTTGGCGATTGAAACTTTTGCAACTACCAACTCAGTCATTATTGGCGGCGAAATTCGCGCGCCGGAAATTTCTAAAAATGATGTTGAAAATATTGTTCGCAATGTAGTTCGAGAAATAGGCTATGAACAAGAAGGCTTTCACTGGCAAAATCTTAAAATCACTAACTTAATTCACGGACAGTCGCCTGATATTGCTGTTGGCGTCGATGCTTCTGAAAATAAAGACGAAGGTGCTGGCGATCAAGGAATTATGTTTGGTTATGCTTGTCGCGAAACTGAAGTTTTGATGCCGGCAGCAATTTATTATGCTCATCGCATTTTACAAAATATCATGGACGCAATCAGATCAGGTGGATTGCGCGATCTTGGTCCTGACGCCAAAAGCCAAGTTACTTTACATTACGAGAATGGTTTGCCAATCGCTGCTGAAACCGTGTTAGTTTCAATTCAGCATAAAGAAGGTATGACAGCAAGACAGGTAAAGGAGTTAATCCGTCCTTATGTTGAAAAAACTCTGCCCCAAGGTTGGATGTGCAAGGAAGAAAAATTTTTAGTTAACCCAACTGGCAAATTTGTAATTGGCGGTCCTGATGGCGACGCTGGTTTGACCGGAAGAAAAATTATTGTCGATACTTACGGCGGCGCTGCTCCGCACGGTGGTGGTGCATTTTCTGGCAAAGATCCAACTAAGGTTGATCGCTCGGCGGCTTATATGGCGCGCTATTTGGCAAAAAATGTTGTCGCTGCAGGTTTAGCTGAGCGTTGCACTATTCAAATTGCTTATGCAATTGGTATTTCTAAGCCTTTGGC
>JANRKR010000049.1:0-18664 GCA_033763375.1 Rickettsiales bacterium | reverse complement strand
AATATGAGAATAATTAGGTTTGAAAACAGGCTCTGGAGTTCATAAATTCTAACAAAACCGCTTAGGTTTTTTATTTTAAAAGATTTTCCGTAATTTTTATTCGGCTATATTAAACTAAGTATTTATACTCTTCGGACTTATACGTTAATGGGTTCTCGGTTCTAATCATATCTTAATACCAAAGTTAATGGACCCGTCATGAAGACGGGGTGACACGAGTATTAGTTGTTGCTTCTTCTTACTCTGTTACCCTGTCTTACTATTTTCACTCCGTCTTCCCCTTCGCATGACGCGGTCCATTTACTCTAAATTAGAACAAAAACCAATTAACGTTTTAGTCCGTAGAAGTTTAAGGCATTTTTCTAGTTTCAACACTTCCGCTTCTTAATCTCTCTGTTTGCGAAGAGTTAGCTGCCACCGTAGCAGCAGGAACTTCCATATTTTCTCTTGTCGATTGAATTAATTCTAAAAGCTTTGATGGCAAAAGCATATATTTGCTACAAATTTTTGGTTTTAATTCTTGATCCGCACTAAATCCAATAATGACTAGCTTATTTAAACTAGTTGCAGCAAGTGATTCAACGATTTGTTGATCTATTTCTACAGTAGAAGCTCCGCCTGATCTTGATGAATAAATCTCTGAACCAGGGTGTGTTTGGGTCATAGGTCCAGATGTTTCTCTGATGATAGACAAATCACTAAGCTGATGTAACTGAGCAAGAGAACCAAAGAAAGATTTCCAAACCTCGTTTGTTCTTCTGCACTCAGAATCATAAGAACAATTTATACCTAACTTTGTTAATTGGGCAGATCCAAGTATTTGAATTATATTTTTTAATGTTAAGTCGTCAGGATCATCAAGCCTCAGACTGGATAAATTACTCAAATCTAACTCTCCTGGTCTTAGGTTGTTAATCATTAGATTTTTCAGATTAGGTAAATTGATAGGAAAACCTTCTATCGTCTCTGATCTGTTACGGCTGGTGCTTATTGATAAAGTTTCAACACCATTAAATTTGTTTAATAATGCAAAAAAAATATCTCGATTCAAATGTGTATGAAAAATATTTAATGTTCGGACTGCTTTTGCCTTAGGATCGTCAACTTGTGAACAAAGCAACACAATTTTAGCTGCAGATCTTATAGGATCATATTCATTGAAAGGAAGTGATAAGGTTAATTCTGATATTTCTAAACCGTTTAAAAAGCCAAAATTTTCAACTGCCGTCAAAGGCAAAGATAACGAATTAAGATGTCTAAATCTTTCTAATTGCGAAAAACTGTAATCATCGATTATTTTATTATCTTGATCAATAATTAAACATTGATTGATTCCTAATTTATTTATGCTGGGAAATAATTGAGCTAATTCTTCAAAAACAAATGCAAGATAACCTTTAGTTAGAAATCGCTCAGAAAACGAACAATAAAGATGTAAGTCTTGCACTAGAGCAAAAAATGCTCTATCTTCGAGCGAAAATAATATATTTGGTATTATATCTCCAGACAATGTTGTTCCTTCGCCAACTGTTAAAGCAATAATATCTGATCCCTCAACGGGATTAAACTTAAACTTAAACTTAAAGTTATTAGGATTAAATCTTTTAAATTTTTCGGCTATTTCTTTTGCAGAATTTTTGATTATTTCGGCACTTAAAACTGAGCCACCTAAATATACCAAGATTCCTTCTTCATAAGTGAAATTAATTTCATGTTTAAAACCAAAAAAATCAAAATAACGATCCGGAACGTATTTAGGTATAAAAGAATCATTACCATTGACCAACTTAACGTTTTTAACATTAGGAGCCACTTGTTTAAGATAATTAACAGCTGCTTTAATCAGGTGCTCATTTACTTCTTCTGTAAATGAAATAACCAGATCAACATTTTTTATAGTCTGCAAAAAATCAACAATTTGCCCAATTTCCGGTAGAGATTGAATTTCATTCATAGCATCAACCCCATCATAACTATAAGCTAGACGAAGTACGAGATCTCCTTTCTCATTAAAATAAAAATCGAAATTTTCTGGCATTTTTTCTTTTAGCAAAGCCACGATTGGATTTTGCTCGGGGTTTCGCCCAGGATTTTCCTCGAGAATTTTTTTACTATCTTCTGGTTTAGACATAAATTTATAAAAAAAGTTAAAAATTTAGAATATAACAAAACCAATATGGTCTTGGCATATTCTAATTAGCATATTCTAAATTTGACTTTGCCAATATGCAAAATAAGTATGATGAATCTGGTAATAACTTTTAAATCTTGCCAATACGCGGCTAATTAAGTTCGCAAACAGGCCCTAAGAACCATGAATTATACTGGCAAAGGTTTTTGGGCTGCAATAATCCACCTTTTAATAATATGACCAACAATCTTTCTATTATCATTCTTGCCGCTGGCAAAGGCAGCCGCATGAAATCTGATTTGCCAAAAGTTCTACATAAAATTACCAATCGTGAAATGTTAAATTTGGTAATTGATGAAGCAAAAATTCTCAATCCCAAAAATATCACGATTGTTGTGTCACCAGAAATGAAAAATTTTGAAGAAAAAATTATTCAAGCTCATTTTCCAAATCTAAGCGATAATAAAATTTCTTTTGCTTTACAAAAACAGCGTCATGGCACAGCGCACGCTGTTTCAACCGGATTAGAAAATCTTAATGATTTAGGTGAAAAATTACTAATTTTATATGGCGACACGCCACTTACCTCTCATGTGACCATGCAAAAAATGGTAGAAAAGTTGGATGAGTTTTCGCTTTGCATTTTAGGTTTTGACGATGAAGAAGAAAATGCTTATGGACGTTTGATCGTTGATAATGAAGGACATTTAGAAAAAATTGTTGAATTTAAAGATGCTACTGCTGAAGAAAAAAAAATCGCCTTGTGCAATTCTGGCGTTATGGCAGTTGCTGGCAAACAGATCAAAAATCTTTTAAGTAAAGTCAAAAATAATAATGCTGCAGCAGAATTTTATTTAACCGATATTGTTGCCATTGCCTCAGAAATTGGCTTAAAACGCACTTTTATCAAAACCAGAATTGAAGAAGTTTTGGGCGTAAATTCACGCGCAGAATTGGCAAAATTAGAAAATATTAAACAAAATCAAATTCGCAAAAACATGATGGATTCAGGCGTTACAATGCTTGATCCCAATTCAGTTTATTTTTCTTTTGATACTAAAATTGCCAGCGACGTAATAATTCATCCGCAGGTTTTTTTTGGACCAGAAGTTAAAATTGAAAATGATGTTGAGATTAAATCTTTTTGTCACATTGAAGGTGCTGAAATTGCTTGTGGCGCTGTTGTTGGACCTTTCGCGAGAATTCGCCCGCAAACAAAAATTTCACAAAATGTGCGTATAGGAAATTTTATTGAAATCAAAAAATCACACTTAAAAAAAGGCGCTAAAGTTAATCACTTAAGTTATATTGGCGATGCTGAAATTGGCGAAAATTCAAACATTGGCGCCGGCACCATCACTTGTAATTTTGATGGTCATAATAAATTTAAAACCGAAATTGGTGATAATGTTTTTATCGGATCAAATTCGGCTTTGATTGCACCAATTAAAATTGAAAATGGTGCAGTTATTGGCGCTGGAAGCGTTATTAGCAAAAGTGTTGCCACCAATGAATTAGCGGTTTCTCGAGCTAAACAAATTAATATTGCTGATGGCGCAACAAAATTTCATAACAATAAAATGCAAAATAAAACCGGCAAAAAAAAACATGAATAACAGATATTTTTTAATAGTTTTATCAATCTTTAAAAAATTTTATTTTGGCAAAAAATTTTATCAGCTTTACAAAATTATTTTAGCCTTTATCCCTTTGAATACGGCAACGCGCACGCGAGCTGCGCCCTACATTTGTGTGGAACCCAGCCCTTATGTTAAAGGCACATACGGAATTATTTTTATAAAATTTTTGTTGATATTTTTTTACTTTTCTTGGTCAGCTTTTGCGGCACAAAAAATTCAACAAGTAAATTATTTTGCTTCACTTCGATCTGCTGAAACTAATGTCCGAGCTGGTCCGGGACAAAATTATCCGATAAAATTCACCTATAAATTAAAAGGCCTGCCAGTTCACGTTATCAGCGAATATGACAATTGGAACGAAATCGAAGATTATGAAAATCAGACTGGCTGGGTTAGTCAAAGTTTATTAACTAAAAAAAGAACTTTGATGGTTTATACCAGCAAAGATTTTGTAAATATGCATAAAAAAAATAATGAAAAATCGCGAATAATTTTTCACTTAGAAAATAATGTTATTGGCGACTACATAAAATGCCTTGAAGAATGGTGCAATATTAAAATAAATGGCAAAAAAGGCTGGGTTAAAATTACTGATTTATACGGAAGCGACCAGTAAAAAATTAAGAATTTTTACAAGGAATTATGACAATAAAACCCATGCCAAACTAAAAATCCATTCAAGACAAAACTGTTAACAAAAAAGGTGATTATCCTTGACTCACAATTTTTTTAGACCCCGTCATGAAGACGGGGTGACAAGTTGGGATAGTTTTGTGATCTTTCTCGTAATTGTCACACATTCATAAATACGAGGCGACAAGTTAGGATAGCTTTGTGATCTTTCTCGTAATTGTCACACATTCATAAATACGAGGTGATAAGTTAGATAGTTTTGTGATCTTTCTTGTAATTGTCACCCCGTCTTCATGACTGAGTGATAAAATAGTATAATCGAGATTCTACCACTCGTTGTCACCCCGTCTTTATGACGGGGTCTGGTTGTGCTTCTTGGGATAATCGCCACAAAAAAGCTTTAAAAAAAATAGATGAATTATCTGCTAATTTAGAAGAGACGATCTTTTTAAAGAAGGATGTAGTTCAGACTATTAAGATTTGCTTCAGGTTTTTTGTTTCTTAAAAGAAGGTTTAATTGGTTCAAAAAATTCTGGTCTAGTTTGTGTTGATGGCAAAGAAAAAGAAGGTTTAATTGGTTCAAAAAAAGAAAGATTTTCTCCACCTTCTTCAATGTTAGTAGGAGCAGCGGGACGAGAAATTTCTTCTAAAGGCTTTATTAATTCAGACATGTCGATTCCATTTTGTCCGCTTGTTATTTGGGGATTTTCAGAATCATCTGGTGTTTGATTATTTCTTCTGATTTCTTCAGTAAGTAGTGCTATCTTCGAATCTTCTTCGTTAGAATCTGCAAGAGAAGAAGAGCTTTTACTTCTTTTCATAATTAATTTTTTTCTGCCTTGGATCTAAATAAATCAATATTGGCGCTGAAATATAAATTGATGAATAAGTTCCAATAATAATACCAAAAAAGGCTGATAGGCTGAAGCTTCTTAAAGTTTCTCCACCAAAAATAACCAGCGCCAGAAGCGAAGTAAGAGTTGCTCCTGCAGTTAAAATAGTTCTACTTAAAGTTGAGTTGATACTGGAATTAATCAACTGCGCTAAAGAAATTGCTTTAAATTTAATCAAATTTTCACGAATACGATCATAAATAACCACCGAGTCATTTATTGAATAACCAATAATAGTAAGGATTGAAGCAATTGAAGTTAAATTAAATTCCAGTTGAGTAACAGCAAAAAAGCCGATTGTTAAAACCGCATCATGAAGCAAAGCAAAAATTCCGCCTAAACCAAATTGCCAGTCAAAGCGAATCCAGATATAAATCATAATAAATAAAAATGACAAAAGCAGCGACATCACACCACGCATGATTAATTCAGCGCCAACTTGCGGACCAACATAATCAACTTTGCGGTATTCAATATTAGAATAATTTTGATTAAGAATTGTTTGGATTTTTTTTATCAAAACCGATTGTTCAATATCTGACTTGGCAACGCGAATGAGAACATCTTTCTCATCAATATTTTGAATTTGCAAATCTTTCGCCTGCCCTTCTAATAATTGGCGAATTTTTGCCAAATCAGGAGTTTCTTGCATTCTGGCTTCAATCAAAATACCACCGGCAAAATCAATACCAAAATTTAAGCCTTTTACAAAAACCAAAGCAATTGAAGCCAGCATACAAATAACTGACATAATTAATGCCAATTTTTGTAACTTCATAAAGTCGATTTTGGTATCGCTCAAAGCCGAGCGAAAATACGAAAGCATTTTGGCACAAATAAAAATTACTTCGCGTCAATTTTGCGAATTGCTGAAGAGATTCTGGTTAATTTTCTGGCAGCGGTATTTAATTTATAAACTTTTTTAGTGACACCGCGCATAAGTTCTGGCTCTAGAGCTTTAAAGGCTTCGCGGGCTTTTACTAAATCGCCAGCTTTAATGGCGTCATCAACTTTTCTGACGAAACTTCTGATACGATTTTTTCTTGCGTTGTTAACTTCTTTTTTAACGGCGCTGGAACGAAGCGCTTTCTGTGCTGATTTGGTATTAGCCATGATTTTTTAGTAAATTGTAAAGTATGAAAAAATTTAAGGCGGCGAAAAATATGAATTAGATTAGATTTAGCAAGTAAAAAATAGAGTACACTCAAGACTTTCCTTGATCTATTTTTGCTTTAATCTCTGTTTCATTAGAAACAGAGAAAGGTTTTCTGGGAATTGGACTTGGAACAAGATTTTCAGAAATATTGCTACCCTCTTTTTTCTCTTCATTTTCCAGTTTATTTTCTTCTAACTTGCAAATAGCTTTACCAATAATATTAAAAAATTGTTTTAGGGCTGGAATTAAAGAAATTTCTGACAAAGTTGTTTTTTCAGAATCAAATTCATAGATGCCGCAAATAGCTTTTGAAAGGCCTTCTTTCAATGAAGACAGCTCTTTTAGGCAACTATTTTCTAGATATTCTAGATCTTCTTGAGTAATTGGATTATCTGGATTTTGGATATTGAAATTTTCAATCATAATTTGTCCAAACCTATTGTGATCGGTTCCAGAAAAAATAACGGCTAAAAAAGTAGCGGTCTGGCGATTCAAATTAAGATTTGCTAAGTTTTTTAAGTTAGGCTCGCAAAGAGTGTCATAAAGTGCAATCATGCAGTTTACCTGAGCTCTAATATTGGCGAAATCTTCAATTGTGCAAAGACGATCAAAAATAGATACAGGATCGTTGTAATAATCTTCAGTAATTTCTAAATTCTCCTCTGATAAATTTTCTAGACCTAGCGACATTAAAAATTCGGATAAATATTCTGGATCTTGCGACATTATATCTTTGAGCAAAATTTTTTTTAAATATTCAATAGTTCCTAAATTCTCCTCGGATAAATTTTCTATACTTTGCGGCATTAAAACTTTGAGCAAAATTTTGTTTAAATTACTTAATTGATTTATCTTGGCTAAATCTTGCTCGGTTAAAAAGAATTGATTACGATCTGGAGCGCTGAATCTATTGATTAATTGACTTTTCAAGCTCTCCTTAGTCTCAGTTCCATCTAATAATATAGATGATTTATTAGAAAGAATAGCGGCCAAAAAAATCACTGTGTCTTTGGTCAGGGAATTTTGAACTCTTGGATCATTAATCTGAAGTAAGATAGAATCCCAACTCCTCAACCAACCATCAGTCGGTAAAATACAACTCTTGCTTGAAGTTGCGTAAGTAATGACTGCATTAATAGTTTGATTTTCCCCGCTAGAGCAAGCTAGAATCAAGTATCTATTTGGTGATGCGTATTCTACAAAAGCACCATTTTTTAAGAGAATCAGGGCATTTTCTGTTTTATTATTTTGCAAAGCAAACGCAAAAGCTGTAAGATAGGCTCGTCCGTGTGGTGTATCAAACGTATTTGCTTTATTTATGTCAGCACCTTTATTTACAAGAGCCAAAACAGTTTCTGGATCTCCACTTTCCGCGCAATACATCAGAGCCGTTTTATAATTCTTATCTTGCAGATCAACTTCGACTTCTTCACGACTCAAGAATAATGAGATCAAATAAGGTTTGTTAAGAGCGCAAGCTCTGGTCAATGCTGTTCTTCTACGCGAATCCTCTTTATTAATATCAGCTCCATATTCTAGAAAAACCGAAGCTAGCTCTACAAGTTCTTGATCAAATTTTCTAATACCGGGGATAATAGTTAAAGGAGTATCTTCAAGGGGAGGATAAATTTGAATATCGGGATCAGCTCCTTGTTTTAAGAGATCTCTAATATAGTTAATGTCAAGAACAGGAAATTCTAACCCACGATAAGCTTCATCAAAAAACTTTAATAAAGCTTCATATAGTAACTCATTTAATTTTGTTTTATCTTTTTTCATTGGCTATTTTGATCAAATTAATTCCAGCCATATAACTCACCAAAACTTCAGGCACTGTGATTGAGCCATCTTGATTTTGATAATTTTCTAAAATTGCTACCAAAGTTCGACCAACTGCCAGCGCTGATCCATTGAGCGTGTGGGCAAAATAATTTTTGCCGTCAATTTTATTTTTAAATTTAATTAAAGCTCGGCGCGCTTGAAAATCGCCACAATTTGAGCAACTAGAAATCTCGCGATATTTTGCCTGACTTGGCAACCAAACTTCTAAATCGTAAGTTTTCATGGCGCCAAAGCCCATGTCGCCTGAGCAAAGTAGAATTTTTCTGAAAGGTAAATCAAGGCGGCGCAAAATTTCGCAAGCGACGTTAGTCATTCTTTCATGTTCATTTTCTGAATCTTGCGGCGTAGTGATTGCAACCAACTCAACTTTTTTAAATTGATGTTGGCGAATCATGCCGCGCGTGTCTTTGCCAGCTGAACCAGCTTCGCGGCGAAAGCACGGTGTGTAGGCGGTGAAACGCATTGGTAAATCGCTTTCAGCTAAAGTTTTTTTAGCAACTAAATTTACCAACGAAACTTCAGAAGTTGGAATCAACCAATAATCATCAGTGGTTTTAAAAGCTTCATCGGCAAATTTTGGTAATTGGCCAGAATTAAACATGGCGTTGGATTTAACCAAATTTGGCGGCGAAATTTCTTGGTAATTATTTTCTAAAGCGACGTCGAGCATGAAGTTGGAAAGTGCGCGCTCAAGTCGTGCCAACGCGCCAGAAAGGCTGGAAAAGCGCGCGCCCGACAATAAAGCTGATTGCTCAAAATCGAGCATTCCTAATTTTTCGCCAAGCTCGTCATGTGATTTTGGCGTGAAAGAAAATTTTCTTGGTTCACCAAATTTTTCAATTTCAACATTTTCTTCTTCGCTTTTTCCAAACGGAACAGAATCGTGAGGAATGTTGGGAATTGTCGCTAAAAGCTCATTTAGTTTTTCGTCAATTGAAAAATTATTCTCGGCATTTTCAGCGTTTGTAAGTTCTAAATTAACTTTTTTTGACTCTTCTAAAATTAATGTAACGTCGCCGCCAGCTTTTTTTATTTCGGCAATTTCTTTGGCAAATTTATTTCTTTTAGTTTGTAAATCTTGAATTAGCGCGGTTTTTTGACGTTTTTCTTCATCAAGTTTTATCAAATCTGAAGCTTTGAATTGAGCGCCGCGCGCTAACATTGCGCTGTCAAATTTTTCCGCGTTTTCACGAATCCACTTTATGTCTAACATTTATTTTGAGTTGTTTTGTCAGGCACAGACCCCGTCATAAAGACGGGGTGACAGAGTAATAAAGACCGAGTGACAAAGTCATAAAGACCGAGTGATAAAAGTATAATCGAGATTCTACCACTCATTGTCACCATGTCTTTATGACTGATAAAATAGTATAATCGAGATTCTACCACTCTTTGTCACCCCGTCTTTATGACTGGGTGATAAAATAGTATACCACTCTTTGTCACCCCGTATACCACTCTTTGTCACCCCGTCTTTATGACGGGGTCTGTGCTACACTGATTGTTGATTGTAAGATGAAAGTTTTTAAAACAGGTTCTTAGAACTTCTATCATTCTCAATACCTTAACAAAAAACTTCAAGCAATGAAACTAAACGCAGTTGAACTTTCACAAAAACTAATTCAAATTCCATCCTACAGCGGCGTGAATTTAGAAGTGCTAGAATTTTTAGAGAAATATTTAAAAAATTTGGGTTTTGTCTGCGATTTTTTGGAATATGAAGGCGATAATTCCTACAAAGTGAACAATTTGCACGCAGTTTTTAATCCCAAAAATTATGATAAAGTTTTGTATTTTGCCGGTCACACCGACGTTGTAAATGAAGGAGATAAAGCGGCTTGGAGTCATGATCCATTTGCGGCAAAAATTATTGATAATAAGCTTTTTGGGCGCGGCGCTGCTGATATGAAATGCGCGATTGCTTGCTTTGTGGCGGCTGCTGAAGAGTTTTTAAGCGAGCAAAATAATTTCGATTTTGGCATCGGATTTTTAATCACTAATGATGAAGAAAATGATGGCGTCAACGGCACTAAAAAAGTTTTAGAGTGGATGAAAAATAATAATAAAAAAATCACCCATTGTTTGGTTGGTGAACCAACTAATCCAGAAAAATTTGGTGAAATGATAAAAGTGGGAAGACGCGGTTCTATTGGCTTTTCAGTGAAAATTATCGGCAAGCAAGGTCACGTGGCTTATCCGCAAAATGCGCTAAATCCAATTACCAGTTTGATTAATCTGCTTAAAATTTTGAAAGATCATAAATTTGATGAAGGCACTAAATTTTTTGATGCGACCAATTTAGAAATTACTTCTATAACTTCACAAAATCTTGGCGGCAATGTTATTCCAAATACTGCTGAGGCCAATTTTAACGTGCGTTTCAACGATTTGCATTCTTCAAAATCAATCATCGAATTGGTTGAATATGCTTGTAAAAAAACGGTAGGTTTTGGTGCTAATTATGAATTAAATTATCGCGTAAGTGGTGAAAGTTTTTTAAGCGAGCCAAAAATTTTAGCTGAAATTGTTAGCAAAGCGAGTCAAAAAATTACCGGTAAAAAACCAGAAATGAGCACAACTGGCGGAACTTCCGACGCCAGATTTATCAAGGATTACGCCGAAGTTGTTGAAATTGGTTTAGTCAATAAAACTGCGCATCAAATTGATGAATTTTCCGAAATTGCAGAAATTGAACAGCTACAAAAAACTTACTTAGAAATTTTGAAAAATTTTTAGTAACTATCCCATAGAAATAAGTCGTGGGATAGTTACTGGGGATCCCCGCAATGCGGGGCGCGGCTCGTGCCGCGAAAAAATATAAAAATATTCTCCTGCTTGTATTCAAGTGGAGATTTACCAAATTTTTAAATGAAAGCGGGCGCGCAAAACACAATTTTATCTTTTTTATGGTCAATCATTAAGCCTTACAAATGGTGGTATGTTTTGATGTTGCAAGCGCCAATAATTAGCTCTTTTTACAAGGTTGTTAATTCTTTGTCGCTGAAATTATTGGTTGACAGTTTTGCTAAAAATCAGGTTCCGCAATATTTAGATTTGTTGCTGCCAATTTCTTTATTCATTGGCGCAATTTTTTTTCTGGAAATGGCGTGGCGAGTTAGCCATTTTGCTTGGATGAAATCGCAACCTTTTGTCAGAATTGATATCACCGCCAAAGCTTACGAACATATTTCTAATTCTTCTTATGAATTTTTTCAAAACACGCACAGCGGATCAATTGTAAGCAAAATCAAGGGTATTGTTGCTGGCTATAATAATTTTTGGTTTAGCGCACATCATCGTCTTGCTAATCCGATTTTGGAAATATTTGTAACTATCAGCGCTTTGGCTTTCATCAATTTGCAGCTTTTTGTTTTTATGGTGCTTTGGTGCGCGGTATTTTTTCCAGTGATGTTGAAAATGTCTCTTAAAGTGAGTAAACTCGCCAAAGAAACCACTGATTCGCAGCATAAATCAATTGGTTTAATTGCTGATAATGTTACTAATATTTTTTCGCTATTTTCTTTTGCCGCAAGGGCGCGCGAGCTTCGAAAAATCAATAATTTTTTAAAAAACGACACGGCAAAAAAAGATTATTTTTGGATAAAATACGAACTCAAAATGGCGTTTGTTGGCATATTTTTTTATACTTCGATGTTGATTTCGCTGTTGTTTTTTTTAATTCACCTACGCCGCATTGATTCAATAACCATCGGCGATTTTGTTTTTGTAATGACGCTGTCAGTTTTTTTAATTGATAATACTTGGATGTTGGTCAGTGAAATTGGCGATTTTCTTGGTAAAATGGGCGATTTTAAATCTTCATTTTCAATTCTACAAAATCCTGTAGATACAATTGACAAGCCAAACGCCAAAGATTTAAAAATAAAAAAAGGTGAAATTATTTTTCAAAACATTTCTTTTGCTTATGAAAATAGTGAAAACATTTTTGATTGCTTAAATTTGCATATCAAAGCTGGTGAAAAAGTTGGTTTGGTTGGCTATTCTGGTGCAGGAAAATCAACGCTTATCGCGCTTTTACTAAAAAATTTTGCGGCTTTAAATGGTGAAATAATTATTGATGAGCAAAAAATTTCTGAAGTTAGTTCCGATTCGCTGCGCGCCCAAATTGCGCTGATTCCGCAAGATACCATGCTTTTTCATCGCTCAATTGCTGAAAATATTGGTTATGGTAAAGAAAATTCTAATCAGCAAGAAATCGAGCACGCCGCCAAATTAGCCAATATTCACGAGTTTATTATGACTTTACCAAATGGTTATAAAACTTTAGTTGGCGAGCGCGGAATAAAATTAAGCGGCGGCCAACGTCAGCGTGTGGCAATTGCGCGAGCAATTTTAAAAGATGCGCCAATTTTAATTTTGGATGAAGCAACTTCTAGCCTTGATTCTAAAACTGAACGCGAAATTCAAGCGAGTTTGAATTTGCTAATTGCCGATAAATCAAAAACTGTAATTGCAATTGCGCATCGCCTTTCAACGCTGAAACATTTAGATCGCATTATAGTTTTACAAAAAGGTAAAATTATTGAGGAAGGAAAACACGAAGAGCTTTTAACAAAGCATGATAGCTTGTATAAAAAACTTTGGGAATTGCAGGCGATTTAACCCCGTCCTGAAGACGTGGTGACATTCTTCATTTTGTCACCCCGTCTTCAGGACGGGGTCTGTTAACCTAGAAACAAAATTAGTCAATTTAATGCACAAACTTCACGAATTTTTCCTAACATTTTTCTATTCTGGCAAAGCCAAAAAAGCGCCGGGAACTTTTGGCAGTTTAGCTGCGCTGATTTTTTGGTTTTGCTTAACTAAATGGTTTTTTGTCGCTGAAATTTCTTTAATTTCTCAAAATATTTTTTGGACAATTTTTTTGATTTTAGCCTTTATTTACGGCTGCGCGGCAATTACAACTTACACTAAAAAATTTGACCGAATTGATCATCAAACTATTGTTCTTGATGAAGTTGTTGGTCAAATTTTGCCACTGCAAATCACGTTTTTACTACTTCACGAAAATTATTTTTCGCAAATAAATATAATTGCCATTCAGCTGACTTTTTGTTTTGTGGCTTTTCGTTTTTTCGATATTAAAAAACCCAGTTTTATTGGCTATGCCGATCGCCATTTTAAAAGCGGATTTGGTGTGAT
Organism: Rickettsiales bacterium; assembly: GCA_033763375.1. Taxonomy (GTDB): domain Bacteria; phylum Pseudomonadota; class Alphaproteobacteria; order Rickettsiales; family UBA1997; genus UBA2645. The sequence goes on along the minus strand of JANRKR010000049.1, from coordinate 5,206 downwards.
GTTTGATGATTTATTATGTGGAATTATCGTAGCTTTTTTAGGATTTCTTTTCTTCAAATTGACATTGATGATTGGTTAAATAAATTGCGTCGATAGTTAAATTTCGTTTTTCAAAATTCCTCCGATCAAAATTAAGATTAAAATCTAAATGGAACAAATTTTTCAGCAGCTTGGTGATTTGCTCTTAACGTCAGTTTTACCAATTATTGGCAATATTATTTTAGTGATTGCGCCTTTAATTGGTGCGGTTGCTTATTTAACATTAATGGAGCGCAAAGTTATTGGTGCAATGCAACTGCGCAAAGGTCCAAATGTGGTTGGTCCTTTTGGATTATTACAACCGCTGGCTGATGGCGTAAAATTAATGTTCAAAGAAGTTATTTTACCAAATAGCGCCAATAAAATTTTATTTTTAATGGCACCAATTATCACCTTCACCTTGGCTTTGATTGGTTGGGCAGTTATTCCATTTAGCGAAACTTTTGTTATTTCTAACATAAATGTCGGTGTTACTTATCTTTTAGCAACTTCATCTTTGGGCGTCTACGGCATTATAATTTCTGGCTGGGCGAGTAATTCAAAATATGCTTTTCTTGGCGCCATTCGCTCATCAGCACAAATGATTTCTTACGAAGTTTCAATTGGCTTGATTATAATTTCTGTTGTTCTTTCTGCCGGTTCACTAAATTTAAGTGAAATTGTTTTAGCACAAAAAAATCATTGGTTTGTTTTTGCTCACTTTCCAATGTTTATTTTATTTTTTATTTCAGCTCTGGCTGAAACAAATCGCTTGCCCTTTGATCTTCCCGAAGCTGAATCTGAACTAGTTGCCGGCTATAACGTTGAATATAGTTCAATGCCATTTTCAATGTTTTTTTTAGGTGAATATGCTAATATGATTTTAATTTCAGCTTTCGCAGCAGTTTTGTTTTTGGGCGGCTGGTTACCACCTTTTGATATCGCAATTTTTAATGCTATTCCTGGCTCAATTTGGTTAATGCTGAAAATTTTTATTTTATTATTTTGTTTCATTTGGGTGCGCGCAACGATGCCAAGATATCGTTACGATCAATTGATGCGATTGGGTTGGAAAGTATTTCTTCCTTTGTCGCTAAGTTGGGTTGTTATTACTTCTGCTTTTATTGTTTTTACTAATTAATCATGAATTTTTTTAAACAAGCCTCCGCTTTTATTCTTAGAGAAATAATAATCGGTCACGCTTTAACCTTGCGCTATTTCTTTAAGAAAAAGGTTACGATCAATTATCCTTTTGAAAAAGGCGCCATCAGCCCCAGATTTCGTGGCGAACACGCTTTGCGGCGCTATCCAAATGGCGAAGAAAGATGTATTGCCTGCAAACTTTGCGAAGCAATTTGTCCGGCACAAGCAATTACCATTGAAGCTGAAGAACGCGAAGACGGTTCACGCCGCACTACCAAATATGATATCGATATGCTCAAATGCATTTATTGCGGATTGTGCCAAGAAGCTTGTCCGGTTGATGCAATTGTTGAAAGTCATAATTTTGAATTTTCAACCGAAACTCGTGAAGAACTTTATTATAACAAAGAAAAGCTTTTATCCAATGGCGATCGTTATGAATATGCGCTGCGCCGTAATATAGAAATTGACGCGAAACATCGCTAATCAATAAATGACTTCATTATTTATGAATTTTACTCTTGGTTTTTTTTATTTTTTTTCGGCAATTCTGATAATTTCAGCATTAATGGTTGTCAGCGCTAAAAACATGGTGCACTGTGTAATGTTTTTAATTTTAGCTTTTTTTAATGCTGCCGCGCTTTTTATTTTGCTTAATGCCGAATTTCTAGCAATGCTTTTGATCGTTGTTTATGTAGGCGCTATCGCTGTTTTATTTTTATTTGTGGTGATGATGCTTGATATCGACAGCAAAAAAATCAGCAAAGAAATCAATCGTCACGCACCTTTGTTAATCACAATTGGGGCAATTTTATTTACGGAAATTTTTCTAATTACCAAAGTTTCAACCATAAAATTTTATAACATCAAATCGCTCTATCCAATTGATGCGAAGCAACATAATATCAACGCCATTGGCGATCTACTTTACACTGATTTTATTTTACCGTTTCAACTAAGTGGCGCTGTGCTTTTTGTGGCAATGATTGGCGCAATTCTTCTAACTTTAAAAAAAGAGACGCGCTTTATTAGAAAACAAAAAATATCCAGTCAAACCGCGCGCAATAAGGCAAATTCACTAGAAATTATTAAAGTAAAATCAGGAGAAGGAATTAATTTATGAATTCAATAAACGGCATTGAAACTTCTAACTTCATTACTTTATCAGCAATTTTATTTTGCATTGGTATTAGCGGAATCTTCATTAATCGTAAAAATATTATTTCGCTTTTAATGTCAATTGAGCTGATGTTGCTTGCCGTTAATATTAATTTTGTAACATTTTCTGCAGCCTTAAATAATTTGGTTGGACAAATCTACGCTATTTTTGTTTTGACTGTCGCGGGCGCTGAAGCCGCAATTGGCTTGGCTATTTTAGTGGTTTATTTTCAAAATCGTCGCACTATTGCAACTCAAGATATTTCAACAATGAAAGGGTAATTTCCTTGCAAAGAACTATTAAAGATGGTCTTAAAGCCAAACAAGACGATAAGCCTTTTGCTTTTCACTTCATTGCTGATTTTACTTTTTCCTTTTTGCTGCTTTTCACTTTAATCGCTTGTCAAAGTTCTGTGCCACCGCCCGAACAAGATCCGCTTTACCAAGCGCTTAATTCTGATAGCTTTTCAATTGGTCGCCCTGCAACAAATGCGCCATTTGTTTCTCAAAACAGTAATGATAATTTGGAAGAAACTCCTTATCCAAAAAATTCATTGGCAAATTCACCAACAAATCAGGCAACAAATTCAACAAAAAATTTACCAGACACAAATTATAATTCTGAACAACAGTCAAATTTAATTCCCTCTCCTGGCTTTATTGGAAAAAATCAAATTAATAATTCACCAATATTAAACCAGCCTGAAAGCGATTTCGCTTTTCTAAAAGACGATTGTAAAATTGATGAAGACGATATTAACGAGATTCTTCTTGAGGTTAGAAAAAGAAAAAATAATCCAAAATTTACCAGCATTATCAGCACTTTGCCGCCATGCTTAAAACTTAATCACGCTTTGATAATGCGCGCTGCAATAATTGATCCTGAACAATTTCAATATGCTGCCGACATTTTAAAAGAAGATGAAAGCTTTGTGCGTCGCATGATTGAGGTTAATCCACAAATTTTAAAATTTGCCAGCGACGATCTGAAAAGCGATCCAAATTTTATGGAAAACGCCACTTATTTGAATCGCGATTCTTTACAATACGCTAATCCTAAACTTCTCAATAATCGCATTTTTATGCGCAGCATGATTAACATTGATGCTAAAAATTATATTTTTGCTTCTAATCGTCTTAAAGAAGATTTTAATTTTGCTCAAAGTGCTTTTAGCGATAATGGTTTATTACTTGAGCAAGCGCCGCCAAGCGTTAGAACCAATAAAAAGCTGGTTACAATTGCTGTAAAATCAAATGCTCAAGCTTTAAAATTTGCCAGCCCTGAATTACAAAAAAATCCAGCGCTACAAAAATTAGCTGGCGGAAAATCTTCAATTTCATCATTAGATAATTTAAAAATTTTTCTGCAAAAAAATTATATTAACGATTCCAATCAAAAAAATGTTGGCAGCGTAATTGACAATCGTATGAAATTTTTTGCTGCCGGAAAAATTATCGAGCGCAATTATATTACCAAATGGCAACGCGGCTTCAGCAATAAAAATGATGATAGTTTGCGATTAATCGCGGCAAATTCTCGCAACTATCCAATTTCTTGGCGAGAAGATTTTAAAAAATTTCCGTTATTAACTAAAAAAATTGAGAAGTTTTTTTTAAATCGCCAAGTTGATCAAGAAACTATCGATCAACTTAAAACTGTTTATTTCTGGAAAGTGAAAAAAAAGCCACAAACTGTCATATTTAATTTATATTTATTGCGCGACAGTAAAGATGCCGAACTTGGACCAAAATTTGCCAATGTCACTTCATTAACTGCAATTGCCCAAAAGCAAGGCGAAAACTGGAATTTAAGCGTGGTCGAAGTTATTTTTGACAGCGAAATAAAGATTGATTTGGCTTATGAAAATGGTCACAAAAAATATGTTTTGTGGGATTTATATGAAGTGGATAAAAAAGATAAAAATCCTAAAATAATTTTTAAGGTTGAAGATCGCTTCAGCGATTATTTTGAAATTTTTGAAGAACAAAATAACGGCAAATATCGCATGATTTATAAAATTGATTCGCTGCGCGATTCTGATTTAGGAAATGAAAAATCTGAGGAAAAATCAATAGATGATGATTTTTAGAAAATCATTTTTATTGGGCATTTTTTGGACTTGCTCTAATTCACATCAAACCATTTTCTCTAAAACTAAAATAAGCCAAATCTGAAATAATAAGATGATCAAAAACTTTAATGCCTAAATTTTTTAATGCCGCGATAATTTCATCAGTAGTTTTAATATCAGCGCTGGATGGGCGCAAATCGCCACTTGGATGATTATGTAGTAAAATAATTGCTGCCGCTTGCAACAATAAAGCTTTTTTAACAATCAATTTAGCGCTGATAAATATTTTGTCATTTTCGCCAGAATTGACTAATTCGTCTTTGATTAGCTGATGTTTTTTATCAAGAAAAAGCACGCGAAAAGTTTCATGATTTAGATTTCTCAAAGTGGCGTAAGCGTAATCTAAAACCGCTTTCCAATTATCTAAAATATTTTTACTTTGCGCTGATTTTTTCAAAACTCGATTGATAACTTCGACAACAACTTTCAGCGAAACTATGGCGTTTTCACTCAGTTTAAGTTCGCGCAAATTATCAATATCGGCATTAATAACTTTAGAAATATTGCCAAATTTAGCGATTAATTTTTTTGCCAGAGGCTTGGTGTCAAAGCGCGAATTGGCAGCAAACAGAAGGATTTCCAGCAGCTCATAATCTGATAATTCTTTTCCCAGAGAAATAAGAAACTTTTCTCTAACTCTTTTGCGGTGACCCAAAAAATTTTTTGCTGGTGATGTTTTTTCCATAAATCAGTGGTGTTATTTTATCAGTAGCGAAGTTTTTCACGCCCAGATTTTCAAGTTCAAAAATTCTGGC
>JANRKR010000048.1:0-3309 GCA_033763375.1 Rickettsiales bacterium | reverse complement strand
TGTTAGCTAATTATTTTCATCCCGTATTTAGAACTGTTTTTGCTTATTTTTTGATAAAATTATTCAAAATATATCCAGATATTTATCTTAATTTTATCAAAAAAGCGCTAAAAACATTTCAAAATCTGTGCTAAAAATAATTGGCTAACAGTGTCTATAAAGAATTGCAAGTTTCACTTACCTGCAAGAAAAATTCAAATAATCTTTCTAAATTTGATTTATCATGTTTTCCAAACCATTTAACTTAGTTCTAGTTTACATTGTTACGGTTTTTAACATTGTGGTTCTAGTGTCGCCATTTATGATGGCAATCATTCCATTGTTAAATTTTGGTAAACATCCGCTGATAGTTAATCACAATATTTTGGAAAAAATTAAGCTAGCTTGGTTTTTTTTATTTTTTCTAGTTAGCTTTTTAATGTTGTTTTATTTGTTTCTCGATTCTCTTTTTGGTTTTTCGGTACGATCTTCGCTGAAAAACTGCAAACGTTTTGAAAAAATAAAAGATTACGATTTCCTAAGCGATATTTTCGAGCAAGTTAAAGGCAAATTTAACGAAAGAAATGTTCATCTTTACATCAAAAATTCTGACGAAATAAATGCTTATGCAGTTAGTAGTTTTAACAAAAGAGCAATTGTTTTAACTCATGGTTTAATCAAGCATTATCTGGTTGAATGTTCTGATCCAAAAAAGTTTTTAAATGCAATTCGCAGCATTATGGGTCATGAAATGTCGCATTTAATTAATAAAGATTTTTTACCGGCTTTTTTAATTATCACCAATCAAAAAGTTACTAATCTTGTTTCGGTAATTTTAAAAAATATTTTTAGAATTATTGCGCGCATTATGGTTGCAATTCCTGGCTTTAGAAATTACGGATTTTGGATGAACGATATTTACACATTTTGTCATTTTATTTTGAACTGCTTCAATCGTTTTATTGTTTATAACATCTATGAATTTCTGCGACGCTTTGTAAGTCGCGCTGTAGAGTTTCGCTGTGATCGTCAATCAGCTTACGCTTTTGGCGGCAATAACATGGCAATGGCATTATCAATGCTTGGTAAAAGTGGTTATTTTACACTTTTTTCAACTCATCCGGGAACTGAAAAAAGAATTAAAAAATTACAAAATATTAAAGCAACCGAAGCAACAATCAGCCCACGTTTTGTTGATTCAATTGCTAATTATTTTTCGATCATGTTTTTAATGATTGTCTGTCTTTATTTTACCAAGCAGGCTGGCGTTGATTTGATGGTGCGCGCTTATATCCAAGATCATCAAATTATTTATCGCAAACTTTCAATTCTGTGGAATTTGCTTAAAAAAATTTTGTAAATTTGATGTCAGATTTTTCAACCTTATCACAATTAATCTGTTTCCAAGCCTCTAAATTCAATAATCCAAAAGCTTTAAATTTTAAAGACAATAACTTCTGGCGCAGTTTTTCCAATCAAGATTTTTTAGAAAATATTTTTTATTTCGCTTGCGGTTTAAAAGAAATTGGCATTGAAAAAAATCATAGTTTGGCAATTTGTTCTTATCAAAATCCAATCTGGCTTATTGCCGATTTGGGCGCCATTTTAGCTGGCGCAGTTACTGTGCCAATTTTTAGTAATATTGCTTTCGAAAATTTGTCTTATCAAATTTCCGACGCTGAGGTTAAATATTTTTTTACTGATAATGTTGAAGTTTTTACCAAAGTTAAAAATTTACATCCCGAAGTAAAATTAATCGTCTACGGATTTAGCGCAGAAGGCGCAATTGATTTTGAAGGTTTGATTTTGCTTGGTAAAAATGCTGCTATGGCAAAAAAATATCTCTTGCAAGATTTTGAAAGAGAAAGCAAGCCGCAAGATTTAGTTACTATAATTTATACCTCCGGAAGCACCGGAAAACCAAAAGGCGTTGAGCTGACCAATTGCAATTTGGTTTCGCAAATTCATGATACTGCAATTTTTTTTCCGCTTAAAAATCAGGATGTTGCCTTATCTTTTTTGCCTTTAGCTCATATTTTTGAACGAATGGTGATGTTATTTTACATTACTCAAGGTATTTCAGTTTATTTTGTTAATGACGTAAAAAACGTTGGAATTTTTTTACAAGAAATTCATCCAACTTTGATGACAACCGTTCCAAGAGTGATGGAAAAAGTTTTTGTTAAAATCAAAGATGGCATTGATTTGGCAAGTTTTTTTAAAAAAATTATCGGAAAAAAAGCTCTAAAACGCGCCTTAACAAAGAATCCTCAACATGCAAAAAATATTATTGATAAAATTTTTGATTTAATAATTTACAAAAAATTTCGTGCTGCTTTGGGCGGTAATATTCGTATGATTATTTGTGGTGGCGCTAGTTTATCACCTGATCTGGAAAGATTTTATGTCAATATTGGTATCAAATTATTTTGCGGTTATGGCATGACCGAAACTTCGCCAGTTCTGGCGGCAAATTCTCCAACTTCTTATAAATTTTCTACAGTTGGCAAAGCTTTTCCATCAGTTAAATTAAAAATTGCCGCCGATGGCGAATTGTTGGCAAACGGTCCAAATATTATGCGCGGCTATCATCAGCAACCACAAAAAACTGCTGAAACAATATTAGATGGCTGGTTAAAAACCGGTGATTTAGCAGAAATTGATCAGGAAGGTTTTGTAAAGATTATCGGACGCAAAAAAGAAGTTTTTAAAAATGCTAATGGCAAATATGTTTGTCCGGTTGTTTTGGAGCAGAAATTAATTCAGAATTTAGAATTTTTGCTTGGTGCGATTATAATTGGCGAAGGAAGAAAATTTACTTCGGCTTTACTTTTTCCTGATTTTGAAGTTTTAAAAAAATTCAAAAATAAATTGAAATTTAATAGCAGTGATGCCGAGTTTTTAACTTCAGAAATTTTACAAAATTTTGTGCAGAAAAATATCGCAATAATCAACAATCATCTTGATCATTGGGAACAAATCCAAAAGTTTTATATTGTGCCAAAGCCTATATCGATTGAATCTGGCGAGATTACTCCATCGATGAAATTAAAAAGAAATATTTTGCAGGAAAGATATAAAAATATTATCGAAGATTTTTACAAAGAACATACCAAACTAAGTATCTTTTGATAGCCAATAGCTTGGTCTTTTTGGTAAAAATTTGCTCGTAGAATAACGCTGTATCGCCTGATCTGATTACCCTACAATTTTTATGTAACAAAATTTTGCAGGAATTCATTTAAATCGCGGGATGTTTTTCTGGAATTTTTGGTGATGATTTTGTTGAAGTGAGATTTTGATATGGCGTAACTTTGTTTTAGTAGGTAG
>JANRKR010000047.1:0-11167 GCA_033763375.1 Rickettsiales bacterium | reverse complement strand
CCCGTCGCATGACGGGGTCCATTTACTCTTGTATTAATATATGATTAGAACCGAGAACCCATTAAACCATTAATCAGTTTTTATATACAATCTGAGGTAAACAAAAACCAAGATATATGACAAAAATTCCTAAACCAAATCTAGAGCCTGTTTTCAAACATAATTAGTTTCAGATTTTGGCATATTTTTAGCGATTTTTTTACTAAATTTTTTATAATATCGGAAAATATTTTAAAAAATTTCGTGAAAAAAAGAGCAAAAATAGAACTAAATATGAGACTAATTAGGTTTGAAAACAGGCTCTAAATCATAAATCTTACTCCGGCAAAAATTAATGCCGCTTTTACATCGTTTGAAATTAATTTATTTGAACTATCAAAAAAGTTTTGATGTTTGATTTCAGAGAAGCCGCCTTCAATATAAGATTTAATTCCGATAGTTTTATTTATCATAAATGAGCGATCAAAAGACAGCATCATGGTTGTAACCGAATTGTCTAAATATCGCGAAGCAAAATATGTTAAGCTGAAGCCACGATCTTTTTTAGAATAGCCAATTCCTAAATCATAAAAAAAGGCTTTGGCAAAACTTGACAAACTGCCGTCACTATTAATTTTCATAGTGTTGCTGGTTCCATCTTCTTTTAAATATAAGCTTTTGCCATAATCACAATATGATCCGCCAATGTGCCAATTATCATAAGTCAAAGCCACGCCATACATCAAAGCATTAAGATTTTCTCTGGCATCGTAATTATAATTTTTATTCAACTTTGCCGATTGACCTTTTTCAAACATCAATGAGCTGGTTAAATGAAAATTTTGGGAAATATCATTATCATAATAAAGCACCGAAGAAATTGAATTTTTCGTATTAAAATTATTGACAGAATTTTGAGTGGAAAAATTATATGAATTGCGCAAGCCGATAATAGAATAGCGATCGTAAAGACTTGGCGTATATCCAATACCAAGAATAAATCCATAAAATTTTGGTGAATAAAGATTAGCTTTTAGGGCTTGCGAGCCGGAATAATAATCTTGTAAAACTCCTATAACCGGCGATGCGTAAGTTGAAGTAGTAAAGCCATTTGTAATTGGCATTTGCGGATTTAAAATAGTAGTGCTGGAATCAAGATTATAGTTAACATAACGAAACCAATCGCCGGAAACTCCGCCAGTGCCACGCGAAAAATCAGTGCTGCTTACACGCAATTTTTCAGTCATTGGTCCAGTAATACCAAATTCAAAACGTCCACGACTTTCTTTTTTAAAAGAGAGAAAACGATCATCGCTGTCAGTTGAACCATCGCCAATTCTTAAATAAGCATCTTCAATTGCTGTTCCGCCATAACTTTCAGCAGCATTAGAACCATTATTAACGCGAATTGCCATCGAAACCGGAACATTTTGCACTTTGTCATAAAGCGAAATTCCGCCATAAAAATTATGTCGCGTTTGCGCGCCTTCTTTGCTGCCAATTTGACCATCAATATAACCAGTGGCATTAATTAAAAAATTATCTTTTTGATAAATTGCCGTATTAGCAAAAGAATTTTTTATCAAAGCCAAAGCCAAGAATACCAAGCAACCAATAAGCCTTAACATTAGATTTTATAAATAGTTTTAGAGCCTGTTTTCAAAGCTAATTAGTTTCAGATTTTGGAATATTTTTGGCAATTTTTTTTAAAAAAAACCTGACAACATTTTTCTTAAAATCTGTTTAACATCCTAAAAAGAGGCGATTATCCCAAGAAGCACAACCAGCCCCGTCATGAAGACGGGGTGACAGTGTGGTTGGATCTTAACCAAGATTGTCACCTGCGTCTTCATTTTGTTGTGATTTAATTTTAGATTCGGATTTTGTCACCTGAGTCTTCATGACGGGGTCTAAAAAAATTTTGAGTCAAGGGATAATCACCTAAAAAGATCAGAAATAATTATTGAAGTTTTTAATTGTGCAACCTAGAAGCGTTTTTTTTAAAAAAAATACATCTTATAATTGCAACAAAGTTTTAAATAAATGCTAAAGCTTCAAGAAATTGTAGAATCGGTTCAAAAATTGGCCGAAGGATTAGATGAAAATAGAAAAAAACAATTAGAAAACGATTTAAAAAAAGCAAACTTTGATCAACAACTCTCAACTCAAGAAAAAGTAGATATTATTTTTTCATTAATATCTTTTTTAATTAAGACACGTCTCAGTGAAAATGTCTCAAATATAAAACAAGATTTAATTCAGTTTTTAGAAGAAAATAGCGATATTATTGAATGTGAAAATTATCTTGCACCAACTCAAGAATCTAAAGACGTCAAAGAGTTAAACAAAAATAATTCTCATTCGCTGCTTTTTAAACTTTTTGCCATAAACCCAACAAGTTTTTCATATGATATTATTTTAAAAATAATTTCTAAAACAACGAATCTAAGCAATCGCCAAGATTTAATCGCTATAATTATTCTTGATCGCACAATTTCTTCAGATCCTGATATGTTTGAGATTTTTGATGCTTTAGTTGAGCGCGGATTGCCAATTCCAGAAGATGATCAAATGAAATCTTTAATGGAAGATTCCAGACTTAGCAGCGGAAGTAACGCAGCAAAGTTAGCGGTAAGTTTTTTTGAATTTAAAGAAAATGATAGCCTAGTTAAATACATCACCAACTTTCAATATGATTTAGCTCTTAACAGAAGCTACAGTCCTAACCCTTCAAATCCTAGCACTCCAAGATCAAGATTAATTGGATCTTCAGGCAAATCTTCTGCCGGTATTTTAAGTGGCATAAATAGACAAAAAAAAGATTTAGGAAATTTTCTAGCAACTCATAAAGTAACCAATCAAAAAAGCTTTATTCGCCGCATAGAATCTTTAATTGAAATGAATAGCGATGAATCGCTTAGATTACTTTTTGAAAATCATGCACAATATCAATATATTTTAGGGATTTCTGATCATACTAAAATTCTCAATCTTGCTGTTGATCGAAAACTAACTAAAACTTTTAAAATTTTGATCGAAGCTGGTTTTGATCCAATGAAACACGCTGAATCAGCAATCAATTCTTTTGTTTATGCTTGTCAAACGCAAGGTCGAGCTCCATTAAAAACTTATCTTGCGGCTATTAAAGAAAAATTTGGCGCATCAAAAGTTAAAGATGTAATCAACGAAAAAGATTTAAATGGAAACGACATAATCTCTTATACAATTTCAGGAAGATCTTATCTTGATACTATCCTTCTCTTAAAAGAACAAGGCGCCGATTTTGGAGCTAATTATCTAGCTCATTTAAAATTAGCTTCTCAAAAAAAACATGCCGGAACATTTGATTTTTTATTAAGAAGAAAACTACTTTCAGAAACTGAAATTCTTCAAATCTATCAAGAATCAATCGAAACTAATGATGACTACGTTATAAATAGTGTTTTTCTTGAATATATTGAAAGCAAACCAACAAAAGAAAAATCAGAAGCAATCCAAAATATTATAAAAACTTTAAAAGAAAAAATTACCCAAGAAACAACAGAAGTAGAAAAGAAAGATATTTTTAGAATTTGTCAAACAAGCGGTAAAAAAGCATTGGGTTATTTTTTAAAAGCTATAGAAAAAAGAATTCCAAATTATAAATTATCCAACCATGTAAATGATTTGGATGAAAATCAAAAAACTCCGCTTTATTATGCAATCAGCAATAATGCTTTTAATGATTTAGTTTTGGAACTTCTACAAAATAATGCCGATCCAAATAATATAGAAGTTGATGATAATAAAGAAACAACTGATGCGGTTTCTTTAGCAATTTCTTTTAAAGAATCAGAAACTTTAAGAATAATTTTAAAGTCAAAAGTGACAAAAATTTCTAAAGAAACTATTAACAAGGCAGCTTATAAATTAAATAAAAATGAAAATAAAAATTCGCTAATTATTAGTGCTTTTATTGAAAGTCTTGATGAAGAACAAATTGGCGAAATAACTTCAGGTAATAAAGAAAATATTTTTGAAGCTTGCTTAGAATGCGGTTTGCTCGATTGCGCTTTGAAAATAAAAAATTCTATTGAGGAAGATTCTACTGAGAAAGATTCTAAACTAATAAACTTAATTAAAAGAAATATTGAAAGTGGGAATTTGACAATACTAAAAAATTTATTAGCTTTAAACCTTGATTTAGGAACTCTTAAAAAACAAAAATTACCAGATCCATCTCCCTCAAATCTTTCAAGAGAAGATGCGCGATTAATTAAAGAAAATAGCTTGTTAGATTTAGCAATTGCAAAAGCTTTAAATGCTAGAGAATCAACATCAACTTCAAATCAAACTAATTCCGCTTCTGCGCGAGAAATCGTTCAACTTTTACTTGATAATGGTTTTGAATCTTTGGGCGATCAAAACGAATTAAAACAAAACTTAGCAAATTTGGAAATTACTCAAAAGCCAAGTTCATCAATTACTTCTTCTATTTACAGATTATTAAATGATTGTTTTAGACCGATGTTTTATCCACGATCATAAATTTAATAAAACTTCAAAATGAAAAATTATTTTATAATTTCAGCTTCCAGCGATATTGGTTTTCTGACTGCTAAAAATTTATTAGCGCAAGGAAAAAAAATTTTTATAACTGCGCAAGATTCAAGCAAACTTGCCGAAATAAAATCTAATTTAAATTGCGATGGCGCGGTTCTTGATGCCGCTGATTTTAACGCCACTGAAAATGTTTTTAAACTAGCAGTTGAAAATCTTGGCAATGTTGATGGCGCTGTCAATTTTGCAGGTTCAGTAATTTTAAAACCGGCTCATTTAACCAGTTTTGATGAATATCAAAAAACTATCGCGGCAAATTTAACTACATCTTTTTCAATGGTTCGCGCTGCGGCAAAAAATATGAAAAATGGCGGATCGGTTGTTTTAATTTCTTCAGCAGCCGCAATGCAAGGAATCAGCAATCATGAAGCAATCGCCGCCGCCAAAGGTGGAATTATTTCTCTGGCAAAATCCGCCGCCGCAACTTACGCAGCGCAAAATCTGCGCTTCAATGTTGTAGCGCCAGGATTGACCGCCACAAAAATGACTAAAAAAATTACCGAAAGCGAAAGCGCGCTTAAATTTTCAACCGCCATGCACGCTTTAAATCGAATTGGAAAAGCCGAAGATGTTGCCGCAATTGTTGAATTTTTACTTAGTGAAAATGCCAGTTTTATAACTGGTCAAGTTATTGGCGTTGATGGCGGACTTTCAAACTTACAACCAAAAATTAAAATTTAGTTTTGATCAAATTCAAAGCCTGATTTAAGATGAAGTTAAGATGAAAAATAATATTTTTCTCAAGAACTCAAACCCCGTTTGAATTTTTCATATCTAATTTTTCAAAAAAATTTGCCGCATCTTTTTTAATCAAGGCAATTTTTTCTGAACTCATTTTTTTCAAGGCTGCGTAAATCATAGTTAAACGCTGATTATTTTTTAAGCGCTGATAATTTCTGATCAAAAAATCCCAATATAAATAATTAAACGGACAAGCATTTTCACCGCTTTTTTCTAAAACTTTATAAGCGCAATTTTTACAATAATTCGACATTTTATCAATATAAGCACCACTTGCGGCATAAGGTTTGCTGGCTAAAATTCCAGCATCAGCAAATAAAATCATTCCTGTGACATTGGGCAATTCAACCCATTCAAAAGCATCGGCATAAACAATCAAATACCATTCATTAACCAAATCTGGATCAATTCCGGCAATCAAAGCAAAATTGCCAATAACCATCAAACGTTGAATATGATGAGCATAAGCGTTTTGTTTGGTTTCATTAATTGCTTGTTTCAAACAATTCATTTTAGTTTCGCCGTGCCAAAAAAATTCAGGCAATTTTTTTGTCGCATTTAAAAAATTATTTTTTTTGTAACCAGGCATTTTCAGCCAATAAATTCCACGCACATATTCGCGCCAACCTAAAATTTGACGAATAAAACCTTCAGCGCAATTTAGAGAAACTTTTTTATCAAAAAATGCTTGTTGCGCCGCTATTACGCATTCAAGCGGTTCAAGCAATCCAACATTTAAATAAAAACTTAAATGCGAGTGAAACATCCACGGTTCATTTTCAATCATCGCGTCTTGATAATCGCCAAAAAATTCTAAACGCTGATTAATAAAAAGATTCAAAGCTTGTAAAGCCTGCTTACGATTTATAGCAAAATAAAACGGCTCTAAATCGCCAAAATGATTGGCGAAATTTTTTTTAACTAAATCTAAAACTTCTTTGGTAATGACGTCAGGCTTTGAAAAATAAGGCTTTGGCACCGAAATTTTTTTATCAGGAAATTTTCGATTCAGCGCGTCAAAATTCCATTTGTCACCAATTGGTTTTTTGCCATCCATCAAAATATTATATTTAACGCGCATTTGGCGATAAAAAAATTCCATGCGCAATTCTTTGCGATTCTTGGCAAATTCTAAAAAATCTTGATGAGTTGCCAAAAAACGCTGATCAGATTTTATTTCTAAAGTGAGGGAAATTGATTTTTGTAATTTTATTAACTCTTGCAAAAGCCTGAATTCAGAAGGCTCGGTGACAATAATTTTTTCAGGATTATAAATTTTAATAGCGCGTTTTATTTCGCCAATAATTGAGTGAGAATTTTTTTCATCATCAAATTTAGTATAAGAAATATGATATTTTTTTTGCTGCAATTCCTCTGCAAAATGACGCATCGCTGAAAAAATAAAGGCAATTTTTTTCTTGTGATGTTTAACGTAATTACATTCATCTCTAACTTCGCACATCAAAATTATGTCATGCTTAGAATCAATATTTTCAAGAGCTGAAATGTTATGAGAAAGTTGATCGCCTAAAATTAATCGCAGAGTTTTTATCATTTAAATATACTAAATTATTAAATTAAATTCAAACGCAGTTTAAATTTGGTGATTAATCCCTTGACTCACAATTTTTTTTAGACCCCGTCATAAAGACGGGGTGACAATCTTTGTTAAGATCTGGCAACGCTGTCACCCAAGTCTTCATGTTGTCATCCAAGTTTTCATATTGTCACTTTAGTCTTCATGACGGGGCTGGTTGTGCTTCTTGGGATAATCGCCTTAAATTTACTCAAGAAATTTGCTTATAAGAATTCAAAGCCGCGTTGCGCGAGCTTTCCATATCAACAATTGGTTTTGGATAATCTTTGCCAAGTTCAATTTTCGCTTGTTGCAAAATATCTATTGGCGCTTGCCAAGGTTTGAATAAATATTTATTAGGAAGTTTGGCAATTTCTGGCACGAAGCGCCGCGTATAATTTCCATCTGGATCAAATTTTTCGCCCTGCAAAATTGGATTAAAAATTCGAAAATATGGCGCCGCATCTGCGCCAGAACCCGCAACCCATTGCCAACTAGCGCTGTTATTTGCTAAATCGGCATCAACCAAACAATCCCAAAACCAATTCTCGCCAAGATGCCAATGTAATAATAAATTTTTTACCAAGAACGAACCAACAATCATACGCACACGATTGTGCATATAACCAGTTTGCCACAATTCGCGCATTCCGGCATCAACAATTGGAAAGCCGGTTTTGCCAAGTTTCCAGGCTTTAAATAAATCTAAATTTTGACTCCACGGAAATTTATCAAATTTTTTTTGAAAATTTTGGCGCGGCAAAGTTGGAAAATGGTAAAGCAAATAATAAGAAAATTCGCGCCAACCAAGTTCACTTAAAAAATGATCAACATCTTTAGCTAAATTTTGATCATGAAAATAAGCTTGCGCTTCATACCAAATTTGATTGGGCGAGATTTCACCAAAACGCAAATGCGGCGAAAGTTGCGAGACATTTTTTTTATCAGGAAAATTGCGACCTTCCTTATAATTCTTCAAACCATTTTTTAAAAAATTTTGCAATTTTTCTTGAGCAAAATTTTCACCAATTTGCCAATTATCAGTAATTTTTTTATACCAATTATTAGTCGGCAATAAATTTAAATTTTCTAGATCTTGGCTATTTTGATCTTTTATTAAATCGAGATTTGAGGGCTTTGATATTGGTTTTCGCGGTTCTTGCCCTTGCAAACAACCATTGCGATAAAATGGTGTAAAAACTTTATAAGGCGTTTGATCGCTTTTTAAAATTTGCCAAGGTTCAAAAAGAAGTGAGGCGTTAAAACTTTTAACTAAAATTTCTTGGCTTTTTAAAAAAGTTTTAATTTCGCTATCTTGTTTGATGCGCCAGGGTTCGTAGCAGCGATTCCAATAAACTGCTGCAATGTTATTTTCTTTAATAATTTTAGCTAAAATTTCTTTGGCGTTACCTTGATAAAAATTTATTTTTCCAGCAAAAGATTTATTTAAGTTTTGCAGCGAATAAAATAACCAAACTTTGGCAGCGCCGCTAATTTTAAATTCACCAGCCGCTGCTTCATCTAAAATAAAAATTGGTAAAACCTTACCAAATTTAGCCGCTTCATAAAGTGCCGGATTATCCGAAATTCTTAAATCTTGGCGTAACCAAACAATAATTTTAGTCATTCATGAATTGTGATTGTTTTAATATGATAGTTTTCTAGTAAAAGTGATATTAAATTAATTACGCAACTTTAGGTAATTATCCCTTGACTCACAATTTTTTCTAGACCCCGTCATGAAGACGGGGTGACAAAGTGGCAAGATCTTAAACAAGATTGTCACCTTGTCTTCATGAAGTGTTGACAAAGTGGTAAGATATTAAACAAGATTGTCACCTTGTCTTCATGACTTTGTCACCTTAGTCTTCATGACTTTGTCACCTTAGTCTTCATGACTTTGTCACCTTAGTCTTCATGACGGGGCCGGTTGTACTTCTTTGGATAATCGCCCAATTTTATTTAAAAAAATTTCGATGCCACCTTTAAAGATTATTTTAAAAATTCTTTTTTTAATTTTGTTTGTCAGTTCTTGCACTTACGGCGACAAGTTTCAAAGCAATCTTGAAAAAAACGTAAATTCAAACTTTTTAACAAAAAATAAAAATATTTCTAACTTGCCGCCAAGCGATAAATGGTGGCTTGAATTTAACGATCCACTTTTAAATCGTTTAATTGATTTAGGTTTAGAAAATAATCAAGATATCAAAATTGCTAATTTGGCAATTATCACCGCACGACAATTAAATAATATCGATGCCACCAATTTATTTCCCAAAGGTTCTGCCTCAATTGGTCGCCAAAGATTTGCTTCACCGGGTTTTGGACCAAAAGGCGTTCAATACGATATTTATCAAGCAACTTTTGATGCCACTTGGGAATTAGATTTTCTTGGCAAAAATTTAGATCGCTATAAAGCAGGAAAATTAAGATTTTTAAAACAAGCAAATCTCTACAAAACCAATAGTTTAAGACTGGCTTCGGAAATTGCCCAAAATTATTTTGAATTAAAATCGCTACAAAATCAGCTCAATATTTTAGAAAAAATTGTTAAAATTAGAAGTCAATTAATTGTAATTGCTAATAATAAAGAACAAATTGGCAACGCCGACAAAACCAATATTTACAACGCTAAAATTGCTCTCAACTCTTCACAAAATCTTTTAATTGAAACTAAAACCAATCAAAAAATTTTAACTTATAAATTGGCAGTTTTGCTTGGAATTTCGCCCGATGAAATCGCTAAAATTATTTTACCAATTAATAAAAAACCAATTCTTGCTTACAATTCAGGCGTTGTGCCAATTGGTTTAAAATCAGATATTTTAAAACGTCGCCCTGATATTATCGCAGCACTTTATGAAATTGACGCAGCAAATTTTGATCAAAGCGCTCAATTTAAAGAGTTTTTTCCTAGCTTTAATTTAACCGCTAAAATTGGTGGCGGCGCCAAAGATCTTGGCGAAGTTTTAAAAAATGGCAGCAATGTTAAAGACATTCGCGGCGGAGTTTCTTTGCCAATATTTTCTTACGGAAGTTTAATTGCCGAATATAAAATTAGTAAAACCAAAGCTAAAATTGCCATTTTAGATTATGAAAAAACTGTGATTGGCGCGCTTGCAGAATGCGAATCGCAATTAATTCGTTATGTCAATTCTTTAGAAATTGAAAATTATGCCAGCGACGCTCTTAAATCGAGCCAAGAAATTTTAAGAATTATTAAAAATAAAAAAGCCGTTGGCGCCGCTTCTTCTGAAGATGTTTTAAATAATAAAATCATAACTTTAAGTCATGAAATTGAAACTGTGCAAAAAAAATCTGCCAGCTTGGTAAATTTAATTGCGCTTCACAAAGCAATTGGCGGAGGCTTTGAAGGCTTTGAAATGAAGTTTAAAAAAAATCGTGTTTTATGGGTTAAAAACAAATAGCTAAAATAGTCTGATTAAAATTATGAAAAAGAAAAAATTTAAAATTTTATTACCAATAATTGTTATTTTAGGAATAATTTTTGGCGCTTATAATTTTTATCAATATCAAGAAAATAAAGATCAAATCACACTTTATGGTAATGTTGATATTAAAGAAGTTAGCGCATCTTTTCGTGTTTCTGGGCGCTTAAAAAAACTTTTTTTTGATGAAGGCGATTTGGTAAAAGAAGGCGAAGTTTTAGCAACTTTAGAAGACGATACTTTTATAAATAACTTAGAACTTGCCAAAGCCAATTTACAATCAATTCAAGCCAATTTGGAAAACGCCAAAAGAAAATTTTTACGCAGCAAAAAATTATTCAAACAAAAATCGATTTCTAAACAAGAATATGAAAACGATAAATTTAACTTTGAACAATTAAGCGCGCAAATTGCGGCGCAAAAAGTGCAAGTAAAAATTGCTCAAACTGCGCTGAATGATACTAATCTTTATGCGCCAACAGACGCTTTTGTGATGACACGCGCTTTTGAAAGCGGTTCAATGCTTGCCGCTAATCAAACTGTTTATGAATTATCATTAACCAATCAGGCTTTTGTAATTGCTTATATTGATGAAAAAGATTTGGGCAAAATTGCTAATGGCACGACTGTAGAAATAATCACCGATAGTAATAGCAAGTATGAAGGAAAAATTGGTTACATTTCGCCAAAAGCCGAATTTACGCCAAAAACAGTTGAAACCACCAGCCTTAGAACCGAGCTAGTTTATCGCTTACGCATTTCCATAAAATCGCCTGATCAAAAATTAAAACAAGGAATGCCGGTAACAGCAATAATTAAATTA
>JANRKR010000046.1:0-1553 GCA_033763375.1 Rickettsiales bacterium | reverse complement strand
AAGAAAATTATCCGAAATTCCATTGGCAAAAAAATCAGAATATTTGTAAGTTTCACAAAAATGTCCGCGTTCATCGTGAAATATTTTTGGCTCAATTATAAAAACATCCGCAAATTGATTGGTCGTAAATTTAAAATTCATAATTTATCTCAAGATTAAAAAAATCGATTGATCAACTTATTTACAATAAAATTTATCAGAAATGCAAAAGAATAAGGCCTGCGTTGTTGTTCCAATTTATAAAGAAATTTCTAGTAAAAATGAGGTTTTATCAATTGAGCAAGCACTAAAAATACTAAATAATCACCATATTTTTTTTATTTGTCCAAGATCATTTGATCAATCTTTTATTTCCAAATTTGTAGACCGAGATCTAATTTTAAAAGTTGAGATATTCGAAAATGAATATTTCACAAGCGTGAATTCCTATAATAAACTACTTCTTAGTGAAAAATTTTATCAAAGATTTTCTGATTATGAATTCATGCTAATATATCAGCTCGACGCTTATGTTTTTGATGATCAGCTAGAATATTGGTGTAATAGAAATTTTGATTTTATCGGCGCTCCTTGGTTTAAAAAATTTGACACAACTGGTAAAGAAAAAGAATTTATAGCACTTGCAGGAAATGGCGGTTTCTCCTTAAGAAATATCCAAAAAATAAATGACTTGATGCAGAAAAAATTAAGCCTTGGTCAAATGATTTCTTTAAGAAATATATTAGCTAAATCTCGCACCAAATCTAACAAAAATTTAATTTTTACTGCTAAGTTTTTTATTAATTTTTTTCGTAAAAAAAACTCATTGGCAGAATTATGTAACTTCATTTGTAATAACGCTAAAGCGCCAAATGAAGATTATTTTTTTGCATCAACTTTACCAAAAATTTTTCCTGATTTTAAATCAGCAAAAGCTGTTGAAGCAATTCCATTTTCTTTTGAGGCTCAGGCAGAAAATTTATATAAAATAAATGGCAATAAACTGCCATTTGGTTGCCATGCTTGGGAAAAATACTCTCCAGACTTTTGGAAAAAATTTATCAATTTTTAAAATGAAACCCGCGCCAATCGCTTTTTTTTGCTTTAATCGTGCTGATAAAACTAAACTAGTTTTGGATGCGCTTGCCAAAAATAATTTGGCAAAAGATAGCGAAATTTTTATTTTTTGTGACGGACCAAGAAATATCAAAGATCTCAACGCAATTAAACAAGTTCACTCAATTATAGATTCAGCAACTGGATTTAAGAAAATTCATATTCACAAAAGAGAAATTAATCACGGTTCGCAATTTTCAATAATTTATGGTATCAATTCCGTACTAGAAAATAACGATCGCGTGATTGTTATTGAAGACGATATTGTAACCGCCAAAGATTTTTTAAATTTTACTAATCACGCTTTAGAATTTTACGAAAATGAAAAAAATATCTGGTGTGTTAGCGGTTTTAATTATCCAAAAAATTTACTAACTTTTCCTAAAAATTATCAGGAAGATATTTTTTTCGTGCGCGGTAAAAACTCTTCTTGGGGCTGGGGCACTTGGCGCGACAGA
>JANRKR010000045.1:0-23522 GCA_033763375.1 Rickettsiales bacterium | reverse complement strand
GTGAAATGCGTTTAAAATTATAAAGCGAAAGATCGGAAGTTGAATTAAGCAGATTCTCTTTTGTATAAAATCTAAAACCAAGATTTTGATGACGCGGATCAACAAAACCAGATTGAGAAAAATTATGAAATATTTTTATTTCGTCATTTTTTTTAATTAAAACTTGCGCGCGCAATTTATAAAAATTTAGTTTTTGAATAATCTCATCGCGCCTTGACAAAGCGCAATCTAAATAAAGTTTTTCATCAGGTTTTTCATCAAGCTTTTCATCATTGGCAAAAATAAAAAAATCGTAAAGAAAACGCCCAGCAGCATTTAACATTGCCGCGTAAATTAAATTTTCTTTACTAGCTTTGTTGATGTCGTTGGTAATTAATCCTTGTAAAAAACTTTTACAATCAATACCCGAAACTTCAATGATTGAGCGATTTGTAAGGTTTATAAAATTACTCATTTGCCAAAATTAATTGAAGATTTTTTTCTAATTTTTCTAAATCAACCACCAAACTTGCTTGATGAAAATCTTTAAGCACGCTGTTTTCACCCATTTCACATTCTTGATAAAAATATTTTAAACCAAGCATGTCGGCAAGTTTATAATAATCAGTTACAGGCTTGTAATCATATGGCTTAACCGCCATTTCTAAAATTGCTGAATTTTTTTTCATGAACAAAATATTGGTCAATCCCGCGCCGTGCGGACTTACCAAATATTTGACTTTATTACAAATGGCAATTTGTTCATCATAAGAAAATTGATCGATAATCAATTTTTTAAAACCATATTTTTCTAATAATTTTACTACTTGATCTTCATTTTCAACGAAACGCAAAACTTGTCCGGCGCGCGAGATATATATTTTATCGCCAAAATTTAAATCGCTTTGCAAATTTGCCGTTAAAATATTTCGCAGTTGATTAAACGCTGGCAAATTTTGCTGCGGCGCTTTTACCAAAGCCAACTCTTTAACTTTAATATTTGATTTTCTTGGCACAAAAACGATTTGATTTTTTTTAATACCAAATTTTTCTAAAGATGCTAAAGCAAATTTATAACGGCGATATTTTTTAGGTAAAAAAAGCAACGAATTTTCCAGCAAATTTTTTTCTTTCAAAAATAAAAGTTTGCTTAAGGCAAAAATGTGCCAGTGATAATAATTGCTTGTCCATTCATCAGTTATTAATAAAAATCTTTTTTGGCTAAAATTGAATTTAGGAAAAATATATTTTAAGAAAAATTTATAATCTTTTTGATAAAAATTATAAACATTTTCGCCAATACAACTTTCAGGAAAAATTTTAAAATAGTTAAAAACCACACTATTGGTGCTGATGCGCACATTTTTTAAAAATTTTATTTGTGGTAGTTCGATAATTTCATCAGCAACATTTTTGAAAATAGCAAATTCAGGATTATCTTCATCAAAATTAACGGGTTTGTTAAATTGATGTTTGATTATTTCTGGCAGGTTTGTCATTTTGGTTAAAATTTATTTATAAGTTTTATATATGCACAAATGAGAATTATAAACGCAATTCATGCACAATCAATTGGTGGCGTTGATCAGGTTTTTCGTGATTATAGTGAAATACTTGTCAAGCAAGGTCACGAAGTGGCTTTGTTAATTTCTGATAATGGTCGTGATAATTATAAAATTTCTGGCGTAAAAAAAATTTTCAAACTCAAGAATAATGCCCAAATTTTTGATTTTCTAAACTTATTTAAAATAATTATTTTTTATCAGCCCAAAATTATTTTTTGTCATTCAGCGCGGATTATGGCTTGGGCGCGTTTTTTAAAATTTATAACTAAGACAAAATTTATTGCCGTTAATCACGGTATTACTTTTAAAAAATCGCTTTTTTGCAATTATATAATCAGCATTAATCAAGAAATTACCAAGATGGTGATTGATTGCGGCTTTGATAAAAATAAAAGTTTTACTTTGAAAAATGCCATTAAAGTTGATCAAAAGTTTCAGAAAAAAATTTTAAAAAATCCGCCGATAATCGGAATTTATGGTCGAATTGAACCACGCAAAGGTTTTGATATTTTAATTAAAGCAGGCGCTTTGCTAAAAAAACAAGCGGTTGATTTTCGTCTTAAGATTGGCGGTTTTGAAGTTGAAGGCAGTTATAATTTTGAAAGCTTAAAAACTTTAGCAAAAGCAGAAAACATTTTAGAAAATTGTCAATTTGTTGGTACGGTTTTAGATAAAAAAAATTTCTTTGAAGATGTTGATATTTTTTGCATACCTTCGCGTGAAGAACCTTTTGGCATTGTAATTTTAGAAGCTTTTTTACATTCAACTTTGGTTATTTCTTCCGATACTGATGGTGGAAAAACACTGATTGGTAAAAATGAAAATGGCGTAATTTTTACCAAAGAAAACTTTACAGAATTAGCAGAAAAAATCTGCCATATTTTAAATAATTTTTCGCATTATGAAAATTTGCCTAAAAAAGCTTTTTTAAATCTTGAAAAAGAATTTAGCTTTGATTGCTTAGAAAAAGGAATGTTTGAAATTCTTCAAAAAATTAAATGAAAAGCGCAATAAATTTTAAAAATTTCTTTTTGATTCTAGTTTTGATTAGCGCTTCTTCTTGCTCGCTATTTATTGAATCAATGCCCAAAAGCTGGCATCAAGGCATTAAGCCACGCCCATTAACAGGAGTGCGCGGCTTTCCTTCAACTGATAGCGAATATGGCAAAGGCTTTAAAGATGGTTGTAACTCGGGATGGGATGGTGCTACAAAGGGCATATTAACTGATATTAACGATAAAAAATATGATTATCGAAGAATGCAAAAAAGCCCTGACTATAACACAGGCTGGTGGGATGGTTATGAACAGTGCACTTATATTGTGGATTGGGAGGTCGTGTAAAGACTCGTAGAAAATGTTATTTTAATAATTACCTAAAACTAATGAAAGCAATAAAATTTCTCTTAATATTTCTTTCGATTACCAGCTGCGTGATGCCAAACCACTCTGGCTTTTATAACCCAATTACACTTGATATGAGAGTTCCTGATGGTCCGCCAGAATATAAAGCTGGTTGGCACGATGGCTGCCAAACTGGATCAAGTATAAAATCTTTTGCTAATAATGATTCTTTTCAAAAAGATGGTGGTCCAAATTTTGGTAGCGGCGTTTATACTCATGATCCCGTTTATCAATCAGGATGGAGTCAAGGCTGGTTTGCTTGCGTAATTAATATTTCCAACTTTGTTGGCAACCATTCCATGCGTTTTAGTCCACTTGATTAGCTTATGAAAAAATCTAGATTAATTTTGTTAATTTTTATTATCGCTTTTACAAATCAGGGCTGTCAGAGCTATTTTGCTGAAATTTTTCCCGAAAAAGCAACTCATGAATTTGACGAATACTTAGTAAAAGCTTCGTCTGAGTTTCAACAAGGCTGGCGTGACGGCTGCGAAACTGGAATGTCTGCAGCATCCAACACTTTTTATAAAATATTCTATCGCAGCAATAAAGTTGATGGTTATAAAATGTCTTATTCAACTGATTATAAAACCGCTTGGAATAATTCTTTTTGGTATTGCTATCGCCGCGATTATGTGAAACAAAAAAGTCCAATTTTCAAATCAGTATTTAGCGGCTTTCAATAGTTTTTAAAAAATTATCAATCGAATGATAAAAAAATTTTACAAAATTATTTTTATAGCTTTGTTGTCATTTAATGCCTCTGGCTGCAGATGGTTCACTTCTGCCAGCACTACTTACTATTCGTGGACAAATTTTAAAATTCCTGAAGGTACGCCAACTTTTCAGCAAGGTTTTAAAGATGGCTGTTCAAGTGTTTTATATGCTCGCGGTAATGATTTTTATCACAGTCGCTATAAATATCGTTACGATCCAACTTTAATTGGTAATAGTGAATATCGCTTTGGTCATCAAAGAGGTTATGGCTGGTGTTTTCAAACAATTCTTTCCGCCGTTACTGGTCCTTATGGTGCACCTGATAAATTTTTATCACTATATGGCAATGCTGCTGTTTTTGATCCTAAGCCAGGAACTATCAATAAAACTGGTCTTTTTGGCGATACTGGTAATGAAAGTGCCTTTAGCAGCTCACTAACAACTCCTGGCGCTGGTATTGATGCAATGTTTGGAGTTTTCCAAAAAGATAATGGCGAAGGTGGCGTTGGTGGCGGTGGCAGCAATACGGTATTTGGCGGCAATCCTTTATGGGCTGGCGGTTCAAAAGGCTACTTCCTTGGTTGGGACGAATAAATTAAATAAATTTATGATCAAAAAATTTTTTATTTCTGCGTTAATTTTATTTCTAACTAATTGCTCAACGCCCAATTGGTATAAACCTATGGGCTATACTTTATTCAGTCAAATGCCTAAAGGCGGAACTCCAGGTTTTAAATTAGGTTGGATTCATGGCTGCGAATCTGGACTTGGCAGTCAGTTCGCCGGCGCTTTTTATATGACTTTCTACACCTGGAAACGTGACCCCGATATTACTTCCGTTGATCCTAATATTAAAAAAATCCGCATCCGTTACAAAAAAGAATTACGCGGAATTAACTGGGATAATCCTGAAGAAATTAAGAAAAATTTTAGTGATTATAATACAATTTTTTGGGGCGCGCATGCTTTTTGTCGTCACTCAGCTTTGGGTGTTTTACAAACTGCTGATATGGCGCCACCTCTTCCCGGTGAAGAACGCTACGATATGATGAAACATAGCGTTGGCAATGTTTTTAAGATCACTGCTCGTGATTCGCGTATTGGCTCCAACGGCAGTATGTGGTGAAAAAACGTGCTTAACGCACGTTTTTGGCATCGCAAACTAATTCAAGCCCAAATGTTTATAGGGCAACGCCTTGGTAATTTAAATGTAAAACTCTGACTACGTGCTTAACGCACGTTTTTGTTATCAAATTCAAACCATGTTTGAATTTGGGCTAAAGCTGAATTGCTCCGTGCCAATTCAATTGGCACATCCGCAATAGTTTTAATAAATAATATTTTATTTCTGGAATTCAAACCATGTTTGAATTTGGGTTTAAGTTGAATAATTCACAATCGCTTTTCTCGTCTAATCGACTCGAAGACGATTGCTCAACTGGGCGATGGCTTCGCTATCGCTTGCCTCGCCCGTCTTTTGGCTAAAAATATGCGTTTAAGCATATTTTTTTAACGCCAAAGACCTCCGTGCCAATTCAATTGGCACATCCGCAATAGATTTTTTCTTTTTGAGAAAATTAACTTTTTCAATCAGATTTAGTATGGATCAAATCTTTTAAATTTTTTGACTTTAATTTTTGGCTTTGATTTTTCGCTTGGTAATTTTTAAATTGTTAAAAAGTTTCTTTAGCAAAAACTCTCCAATTTTTTAAAATAAAATGTTTCTTAAACTCGCGGTTTTTCTTCCTCTCTTTGGCTTTTTATTTTCAGGATTTTTTTCAAGAATTTTATCCAAAAATATTGCCGACAAATTCGCACAAATTTTTTCTAGCGCACTTTTAATTATAGCTGCAATCTGCGCCATCATTGTCTTAATTGATGTTCACAATCACAAAATCAATCAGGTTTTTCCAATATTTAACTGGATTACTTCGGGCAATTTTTCGGTTAATTGGTCGCTTAAAATTGATGCTTTAACCGCAATTATGTTAGTTGTTGTAACTTTAATTTCATGCTTGGTGCACATTTATTCAATTGGTTACATGCATGACGATAAATCAATTGCGCGTTTCATGTCTTATCTTTCGCTTTTCACTTTTTTTATGCTGATGCTGGTTACGGCGGATAATTTTTTACAACTATTCTTCGGCTGGGAAGGCGTTGGCGTTGCGTCTTATTTGTTAATTGGTTTTTGGTTTAAAAAACAGTCAGCCAATGCCGCGGCGATTAAAGCTTTTATAGCAAATCGAGTTGGTGATTTTGGTTTAATTATTGCTATCGCCTTGATTTACATGACTTTTAACAGCGTTGAATATTCAGTCGTTTTCGCCAAAGTTTGTAATCATATTGATGATAAATTTACCTTGCTTGGCGCAGAATTTCGTAATATCGACGCTATCTGCATTTTATTATTTATCGGCGCCATGGGCAAATCAGCGCAAATTGGTTTGCATGTTTGGTTAGCTGACGCTATGGAAGGTCCAACACCGGTTTCAGCTTTGATTCACGCCGCTACAATGGTTACAGCAGGCGTGTTTTTAGTGGCGCGTTGTTCGCCAATTTTTGAATTTTCGCCAATCGCTTTAAATGTTGTAACTTTAGTTGGCGCTACAACTGCGCTTTTTGCTGCCACAATTGCCTTAACCCAAAACGACATTAAAAAAATTATCGCTTATTCAACTTGCTCGCAACTTGGTTATATGTTTTTTGCTTGCGGCGTTTCAGCTTATAGCGCCGCAATTTTTCATCTTGCAACTCACGCATTTTTTAAAGCGTTATTATTTTTGGGCGCTGGCAGCGTTATTCATGCCATGCATCATGAACAAAATATTCAAAAAATGGGTGGCATTTGGAAAAAAATTCCAATCACTTACGCCATGATGTGGATTGGCTCTTTAGCGCTTGCTGGCTTTCCGCCTTTTGCTGGTTTTTATTCTAAAGACGTAATTTTAGAAGCAGCTTTTATGTCACATTCGTCCTACGGCAAACTGGCTTACGCCATGGGAATTTGCGCCGCATTTTTAACCGCTTTTTATTCTTGGCGTTTATTATTTTTAACTTTTCACGGCAAAACTCGCGCCAATCATCACACTTTTGATCACGCGCATGAATCACCAATTTCAATGCTAATTCCACTTTTTATTTTAGCTTTGGGCTCCATCTTTGCCGGCATCATTGGCACTAAATTTTTTCACATGATCAGTGTTGATGAAAATTTCTTTGGTAACGCCATTTTACTTTTGGGCGAGAAACAAGATTTACTTGAGGAAATTCATCATGCACCACTTTTGGTAAAAATTTCACCGCTAATTGTTGGTGTTATTGCTATTGCTTTGGCTTATGTTTTTTATCTTATTAAAATCGATTTACCAAAAAAATTGGCAAACAATCTCAAACCGCTCTATCAGCTTTCTTTAAATAAATGGTATTTTGATGAAATTTACGAAGCCGCTTTAGTTAAGCCAACCAAAAGATTGGGCGATTTTTTATGGCGCATAATCGATATTAAATTTGTTGATGGCGCGCCAAATAGTACAGTTGCTTTATGCAAAAAAGCTGCAGCGCAAATCAGCAAATTGCAAACCGGCTACATTTATAATTACGCTTTGGCAATTGTAATTGGCATAATAATCTTAGCGTTTTTTCTTATTAATTCTCTTAAACAATTATTAGCTTTGTGATTGACCAAAGAAAATTACGCGATTGTTTGGGAATGTTTTCCACCGGCATTATTATTGCCTGTGCGCGCAAAAAAAATTTTTTTGCTGAAAATATCAACGCCGAAAAAATTCTTCACAATAAAGTTTTTTCTAAAAAAGTTTTAAGCAGCAAATTCTTAAACCAAACGTCTTTGGGCAAAAGTTTACTGGAAAAACTGAAAGAAATTTTTGCCAGCGAGTTCTTTGGCATGACTATTAATTCTTTTACTTCCGCCTCGCTTGCGCCGCCTTTAATATCTTTTTATATCAGCAATAATTCTGCTAATTTAAAACTTTTTAAAAAAAATAAGTTTTTCTCGCTTAATATTTTAAGCGAAACTCAACAAGAATTGGCGCGCGGTTTTGCCACGCCAAAAAACAGCACTAAATGGGGAATTGAAACTTACTTTTTGGGAAAAAATGGCAATCCAATTTTCAAAAATTCGATTGCTTTTTTTGAATGCAAAAAAACTAAAATGATCAAAATTGGCGATCATCACTTGATAGTTGGCGAAGTGGTTGATTTTTCAAAGCTAAGCGAAGCTAAACCTTTACTGTATTTCCAGGGAAAATATACATAATTAAATTCAAGCCATGTTTGGTTTCTCACTGGCAGAATTACTGCTTATTTGCGTCATCGCTTTGATATTTATCAAGCCCAAAGATTTGCCTGAAATTGCTCATTTTTTGGGTAAAATTTTTTATCGCGGCAAAAAATTTTTTTACGAATTAAAAAAACAATTTAGAGAACTTGAACAAGATTTAGGTCTTGAAGAAATCAAACAAGAGCTTAATCGCGGCATTGCTGAAGAAAAACAGCGCTTAGATGATGATGAAGAAAAAACCGTTATTGTTGATATTTACGGCAACGAACATCATGTCAAAAATATCGATCAAATCAGACCAGATTTGGATAAAGAGCAAATTAACCAAGAAATAAAAAAACTTAATCAAGAAAATTCACAGCAAAAGGCAGGGTTACGCGACAGTGCCTAAAAACATTTCAAAATCTGTGCTAAAAATAATTAGCTAATAATGTTATTGTAAATCGATCACAAAGCCAACCGATAAATATCTTCTGGTTTGATTTATTTGAGTGTGATTTTTTAAATCTTGATATTTGCGCTGTTCAAAAATGTGATTTAGCGCCAAAGAAACTCGATTATTTATTCGATATTTTAATGTAGTTCTGATATCGTCATCCATACTTTCATAATCAATAAACCAATAAGCGCGCTGAGTAAAACTAAGTTTATTAGTAATGCGAAAATTCATTCTTATCGAAGGTAATAAAAAAGTTTTTGATCCAGAATTTTTTATATCCAAATAACCAAAACTGCTATCAAGCTCAATTTTATCATCAAAAAAAGAACGACCAAAACCAATAGCATTTCTGATATCGTAATAATAAGTTGAAAGCTCGTCATAATTTACGCGATTGTAGAGAACGGCGTAATTATTGGATTTAGCCAGCAAAAATTTATTCGAGGTCATTACATCATAAAGCTCGGATTTTTTAACCATATCTTCTTTTTTAATGCCACTTCCGGAATCGGCGTAAGCAGTTTTTTGAAAAAAATTAATTTCGTGAACTCTTCTCTCGCCTTGATAATAATAGCGCGTATCAAGTTGATATGATTGTGAATTATGATCAGAATCTTTGTTACCAGAAATTAAAAACGATTGAAGAGCGCGACTTGATTTATAAAATTTTCGCGATTTGGCAGCAACTATTTTTTCACGATCAGATTCGCTATCTAAAGACCAAGCAAAATCGCAAAACAAAAAGGAAGTTAGTAAAAAGACAGGAAAATAAATTTGCGATAATGCAATATTGTGGTGTTTCATTTGAGTTGGTGTTGTGTGGTGAATATACTTAATTAAATTCAAATGACGTTTGAATTTAACTTTGGCTGAATTACTGCATTTACAATTTTATTTTTATAAGTTCGTTATTTTAAGTCAGTTTATTGCTTAGATGGAAGCGCTTTCTTAGCAGAATCAGCGGCAGCTGGTGTAGCTTTTTCTGAAGTCGGAGTTTCAATTTCAGAACCATTATCCATTGTTACACTATTATCAGTAGCTTCTGGCATTTGATCACCATTTTCTGCAGCGCCGCCATCATAAATTGTAGATTCATCAGCGTTGTTTTCGTTAGTAAGATCTGGCAAATCAACTTCTTCTTCCTTGCTTTCAAATAACCAGCTGGCGTGGCTTTTGACATTTTCAGAATATTTAACTCCGATTACAAAAGAAAATATTAGTAAAGTTACAACAACAATTAATTCGATTATTTTAGTCATAATTTTGAAAGTTAAATGCTTGAGATCACTTGAAAGAGAAGCTTTGCCAGTTTGTTTAGCAAACCCGGCGGAAAATAAAATTTCCAATAATTAATTGCAATAATTATAGCGCAACTAAACTTAATCAAATTTTATAACTGATTAATACGTTTTATAATATCATTAGAATTGGATGTTCGATATAGTTTCGCAATGCTTTTAAAAATTCAGCACCAACTGCGCCGTCAACCACGCGATGATCTGAAGATAAAGTTACATTCATCATCGTAGCAATTTTAATTTGATGATGTTCAACAATTGGTTTTTCAACAGCGCGCGAAACAGCCAAAATGCAGCTTTGTGGCGGATTTACAATTGCTGAAAAATTATCAACGCCAAACATTCCTAAATTAGAAATACTAAAAGATCCGCCTTGAAATTCTTCCGGTTGCAATTTTCCATCACGCGCTTTTTTTGCTAATTGCTTGGTTTCATTTGATATTGCTTGAATAGTTTTTTGATCAGCATTTTTGATAATTGGCGTGATTAATCCACCATCAATTGCCACCGCCATAGCAATATCAATATTATTATAAATCAAAGTAGCATCGTCGGACCAAGAAGAATTTGCTTGTGGAACTTTTTTTAGCGCCATCGCTGTTGCTTTGATAATTAAATCATTGATGGAAATTTTATAAGCTGGATTTCCTTGAGCGTCAATTTCTGCAACTTCATTTAAAGCAGCGCGCAACTCTTGCAATTTACTAATGTTGAATTCGCAAGATAAATAGAAATGCGGAATATTTTGTTTTGATTCCAGCAATCTTTTAGCAATAACTTTGCGAATATTATTATTTTTGATCGTATAAAATTCCTGAGAATTGCGATGAACTAGACCAGATTTGCCTTGAGAACTGTTTAAAAATTCTAAAACATCATTCTTGATTATTCGACCTTTTGGTCCAGTGCCGTTAATTTGCGCAAGTGATGCACCTTTTTCTCTGGCAATTCTTTTTGCCAATGGGCTGGCTTTTATTTTATCAGAAAATTCATTTTGATATCTTGAAGGTTGGGTTTGGTTTACTTGAGTTGCAATAATTTTTTTATCATCAGAAGTTTTTGTTTCTGCTTTTTCTTCAACAATTTTTTGTGATATTGCAGATGATTTTACCACATAATTTTCCACAGCTTTTTTATCTTCACCATCTTCTAAAATTAAAGCGATACAAGAATTTACAGCAACATTTTCGCTACCTTCTTTAATTAAAATTTTAGCCAGAATTCCTTCATCAACCGCTTCAACTTCCATAGTTGCTTTATCGGTTTCAATTTCAGCAATTACTTCACCGGCTTTGATTTTATCGCCTTCTTTTTTTACCCATTTAGCAAGATTGCCTTCCTTCATAGTTGGAGAAAGAGCTGGCATTAAAATTTCAATTGGCATGTTTAAAAATTGATTTGTTTTTAGAGATTTGCGGCAAATTATTTTTCGTAAGCAAAAAGTAAATATACTTAATTGAAGAAGCTGATTTTTGATTTTTTCTTTTTTAGCTTTTTATTTTTTAGTATCAAAAGCATCGCGTAATGCTTCGCCGATAAAAACTAATAAAGTTAAAATTGCGGTAATTACAACAAAACCAGTAATTCCAAGCCAATAAGCATTAAGATTATTTTTACCCTGCGCTAATAATTCTCCTAAAGATGGCGAGCCAACTGGCAAACCAAGACCAAGAAAATCAAGCGAAGTTAATGTAGTAATTGATCCAGCAAGTAGGAATGGTAAATTAGAAATAATTATCGGAGAAGCATTTGGTAAAATATGACGAAAGATAATTCGTGAACTAGAAGCTCCTAAAGCTTGACTGGCACGAACAAAATCAAAATTGCGTAATCTTAGAAATTCAGCGCGCACAATTCCAACCAAATTCATCCAGCTAAATAACAGCATCAAAATTAACAGCGAAAAAAAACTTGGCACAATAATTGCTGATAAAATAATTAATAAAAATAATACCGGCATACTTGACCAAATCTCGATGAAGCGCTGCAAGAAGAGATCGTAAAGCCCGCCAAAATAACCTTGAATTGCACCTAAAAAAATTCCCAGAACAGCGCTAAAAAGAGTTAAGATTAAGCCAAAAATCAGCGAGATTCGAGTGCCATAGATTACTCGTGCTAAAACATCACGACCATTATCATCGGTGCCAAGAAAATTTTCTGATGTTGGTTTGGAAGGCGCCGGAGTTTTGATTGAAAGATTAATTGTATCGTAAGAAAAACTAATTGGTGGAAAAATCATCCAACCATTTTGAATGATTAAATTTTGTAGATAAGGATCACGAAAATCAGCAGCAGTTTCAAAATCGCCGCCAAGGTTTTTCTCGCTGATATTTTTTAGAGTCGGAAAATACCAATTACCTTTAAAGCTTAATAACAAAGGCTTATCATTGGCTATCAACTCGGCAAAAAGTGTTACTAAAAAAATTACTAAAAAAATTATTAACGAAAAATAACCGCGGCGGTTTTTTTTGAATCTAGCAAAAAAGTTTTTAGTTTGCAGCAATGCCATATTGTAGCGATTCTATTTTGTAGAATTTTAAG
Organism: Rickettsiales bacterium; assembly: GCA_033763375.1. Lineage (GTDB taxonomy): Bacteria > Pseudomonadota > Alphaproteobacteria > Rickettsiales > UBA1997 > UBA2645. Next base: position 11,277 of record JANRKR010000045.1, on the reverse strand, counting down.
ATATTATAAGCATATCCCGAAATAATTGGCTTTCCTAGAGCCTGTTTTCAAACCTAATTAGTCTCATATTTAGTTCTATTTTTGCTCTTTTTTCACGAAATTTTTTAAAATATTTTCCGATATTATAAAAAATTTCATAAAAAAATCGCTAAAAATATGCCAAAATCTAAAACTAATTAGGTTTGAAAACAGGCTCTAGCAAATTATTCTGCAATATTTTCTTCAGCACGCTTTTCTTGGCTGGCAATTCGTCTGTATTTACTGGCTAGAAGACCAGTTCCGGCAGGAATTAAGCGACCAACAATGATATTTTCTTTCAAGCCTTTTAAATTATCATATTTGCCTTGAACTGAAGAATCAGTTAAAACTCTGGTTGTTTCTTGGAAACTAGCAGCAGAAATAAATGATTTAGTTTGCAGCGATGCTTTGGTAATTCCAAGCAATACTGGAGAACATTGAGCCGGCTTCATGTTTTGTGAAATCATTTTAACATTAAGCTCTTCAAAAACATCGCGATCAATATATTCGCCAGCTAAAAGCGTTGTATCGCCAGAGTTAGTAACTTCAACGCGTTTCAGCATCATACTCAAAATTACTTCAATATGTTTATCGTCAATTTTTACACCTTGCATACGATAAACTTTTTGCACTTCATTAACCATATAATTGGTAAAAGCTTGCATACCTTGAATACGCAAGATGTCATGCGGAACCGGATTGCCGTCAACCAAAATATCGCCTTTTTTAACCATATCACCTTCGCCAACAAATAAATGTTTGGTTTTAATAAAGGCATATTCAATTGGTTCTTGCGAAGCATCTTCTGGTCTTACAAGAATACGGCGCTTAGTTTTGTAATCTTTACCAAACTCAATACGACCATCAATATCGCTCATCACCGCTGCGTTCTTTGGTTTGCGGGCTTCAAATAATTCAGCAACACGCGGAAGACCGCCGGTAATATCGCGAGTTTTAGAAGACTCTTTTGGAATTCTTGCCAAAATATCACCAGCTTTTATTTCATCACCATTTAACACGCCAATAATTGCGTTAATTGATAATGGATATTCTTTAGAGATTTCATTATTGGCGCCAACCAAAGAAATTCTTGGCTTAAGCTCTTGTTTACTGTATTGCTTCCAATCAATAACAATTTTAGTGGAAACGCCGGTTGATTCTTCAATTTTTTCACGCAAAGAAACATTTTCGGTTAAGTCATTATATTTGACTACACCATCAACTTCAGCAATTACCGGAATATTGTAAGGATCCCATTCTGCTAAATGATCTCCTTTAATTACCGATTCGCCATTTTTACGTAAAATTGCTGATCCATATGGTAATTTATAGCTATGAATTTCTTTCTTATCGTTGTCGCAGAGGATGATTTCAGAATTTCTGCTGATAGCAATTATTTTACCATCACGATTTTTGATTGTGCCTTTATCAATAATTTTGACAATGCCTTCAGAAGTAGCAGTAATTGATGATTGTTCCGAACCTCTTTGTGCGGCGCCACCAATGTGGAAAGTTCTCATGGTAAGTTGCGTTCCAGGTTCGCCAATTGATTGAGCAGCAACAACGCCAACCGCTTCACCAATGCTGACAATATTACCAGTTGAAAGATCGCGACCATAACATTTTACACAAACTCCATCTTTGGATTTGCAGGTTAACACCGATCTTGATCTGACTGTTTTTACACCAGCTTTGTCAATTGTATCTGCCAGAGCTTCGTCAATCATAATGCCGGCTTTAACTATTAGTTTTTTATCCGGAGATTTTATATCTTCAATTGCAACACGTCCCAAGACTTGCTCAGCTAAAGAAGCTACAACTCGACCATCATCAACAATCGGCTCGATAATAATGCCGTCTTTAGTGCCGCAATCTTCTTCGGTAACAATGCAATCTTGCGAAACATCAACCAATCTTCTGGTTAAATAACCAGAGTTAGCGGTTTTTAATGCTGTATCTGCCAAACCTTTACGAGCACCGTGAGCAGAAATAAAATATTCCAACACACTTAAACCTTCTTTGAAGTTTGATACGATTGGCGTTTCAATAATTTCACCAGATGGTTTTGCCATCAAACCGCGCATACCGGCAACTTGCTTAATTTGGCTTTCTGAACCACGTGCGCCAGAATCTGCCATCATAAAAATTGAATTGGCTTTCATTGGATTGCCAAAACTAGAAATATTACGCATCATTTCTTTAGAAATTTTATCAGTACAATGCGTCCATTCGTCAATAACTTTATTGTAGCGCTCGCCTGCTGTAATTAAGCCTTCACGATATTGCTTTTCCAATTTCTTAACTTTGTCTAACGATTCAGCAATATTTTTTTGCTTAGAATCAGGAATGATCATATCATCTTTACCAATAGAAATTCCGGCACGGCAGGCGTTTTTAAAACCAAGAGCCATGATGCGATCGCAAAACATTACCGTTTCTTTCTGACCGCAATTTCTATAAACATTGTCAATTAAGTTGGTGACCGCTTTTTTGGTCATAACATTATTAACAATTGACAAGTCGCTTTTCATCATACTTGGCAAATTGTTGTAAAGAATAACGCGACCAGGAGTAGTTTCAATTTTCTTAAAATGTCTTTCGCCAGTTTTATCTTTAACCATGAAGCGATAAAGAATTTTATCATGCATCGTCATACCGTTATTAATGGCGTGATCTAGCTCTGACATATTTGAAATTGGTCGGGCTTTTTTAGCGGCGAAATCCTGACCTTCCATAGTGATATAATATAGACCCAAAATAATATCTTGCGAAGGCACAATAATTGGCTTGCCATTTGCCGGACTTAAAATGTTGTTAGTTGACATCATCAAAACACGGGTTTCAACTTGCGCTTCAATTGAAAGCGGCACGTGAACCGCCATTTGGTCACCATCGAAGTCAGCATTGAAAGCTGAACAAACTAAAGGATGCAACTGAATTGCTTTGCCTTCAGTTAGAACTGGTTCAAAAGCTTGAATACCAAGTCTATGTAAAGTTGGCGCGCGATTTAATAAAACAGGATGTTCCTTGATAACTTCATCTAAAATGTCCCAGACTTCTGATCTTTCCGCTTCGACCATTTTTTTTGAAACTTTGATTGAAGGCGATTTGCCGTAAAGTTCTAGTTTTGAATAAATAAAAGGCTTGAAGAGTTCGAGCGCCATTTTTTTTGGCAAGCCGCATTGATGAAGTTTTAATTCTGGACCAACTACAATTACTGAACGACCAGAATAATCGACACGCTTTCCAAGTAAATTCTGACGGAAACGACCTTGTTTGCCTTTCAGCATATCGCTTAAAGATTTGAAAGGTTTTTTGTTAGAGTTTTTTACCACAGCGCCAGATCTACCATTATCAAGCAAAGCGTCAACTGACTCTTGCAACATGCGCTTTTCATTTTTGATGATAATTTCAGGAGCGCCTAATTCCATCAATCTTTTTAAACGATTATTACGATTAATTACACGACGATAAAGCTCGTTTAAATCAGAAGTGGCAAAACGTCCGCCATCAAGCATAACCAAAGGACGAATATCAGGCGGAATAACTGGAAGAACGCTCATAATCATCCAAGCCGGACTGTTGTCGGACTCGATAAATTGTTCAACCAATTTTAATCTTTTGATGATTTTTTCTTTTTTAAGTTCAGAAGTTTGAGTTGCCAAATCTTCACGCAATTCTTTTTGAATTCTTTTAAGATCAAGTTTAGCCAATAATTTTTGAATTGATTCTGCGCCCATTTCAGCAATAAAGCTGCCATAACCATGCTCTTGTTGATATTTGGCATATTCATCTTCGCTGAGAATTGTGCCATCTTTAAGCGGAGACATCAAGCCATCAGTTACAATATATGATTCAAAATAAATAACTTTCTCAATTGCTTTTAGAGTAAGACCCAAAATTGCGCTGATGCGTGATGGTAAAGACTTTAAGAACCATATATGCGCAACCGGGGCAGCAAGTTCAATGTGACCCATTCTTTCGCGACGCACTTTTGAGGAAGTGACTTCGACGCCACATTTTTCGCAGACAATTCCTTTATATTTGATGCGCTTATATTTGCCGCATAGACATTCGTAATCTTTAATTGGACCAAAAATTCTGGCACAAAAAAGACCGTCTCTTTCTGGTTTGAAAGTTCGGTAATTAATGGTTTCGGGCTTAGTTACTTCGCCAAAAGACCATGATCTTATTTTATCTGGATTGGCAATGGAAATTTTAATAGCGTTGAAATCTAAAAGATCGACAGCGCTATTTGAATTTAAACTTAATAGACCGTGTGAAGAAGTTCCTGCAAGTGACATGATTTTTTAGTTTTATTTTTAAAATCTTTATTTGTGGACCCCATCATAAAGATGGGGTGACAATGAAGCAGAGAGGTAAGTGTCACCCCGTCTTTATGACGGGGTCTGGTCTTACTTCTCTACTAATTCAATATTCAAACCTAAAGATCGTACTTCTTTGATCATGACGTTGAATGATTCTGGAATACCGCAATTGAAATTTTGGTTTCCTTGAATGATTGATTCGTAAATTTTAATTCTACCAACCACATCGTCAGATTTAACCGTAAGCATTTCTTGTAACGAGTAAGCTGCACCATAAGCTTGAAGCGCCCAACATTCCATTTCACCAAAGCGTTGACCACCAAAATGTGATTTTCCACCCAAAGGTTGCTGAGTAATTAAGCTGTAAGGTCCAATTGAACGAGCATGAATTTTATCATCAACCAAGTGATGTAATTTCAGCATGTAAATGTATCCAACTGTAACTTTGCGATCAAATTTCTGACCGGTTTTGCCGTCAAATAATTCAATCTGACCAGATTTTTCAACGCCAGAAGCTTCGAGTAATTTGGTAATATATTCTTCTTTAGCGCCCTCAAAAATTCCGGTCGCAAAAGGTACGCCTTTTTGTAATTTTTTAGCAAATTCAATTAATTCAGAATCGTTCATTGATTTGATTCTAGCGCTTTCGCTTTCAGAATTATAAACACTTAAAATTTTCTCTCTTAAAGACTTAATGAATTCAGCTTTTTTTTCAGAAACTTGTTGAAGAATTTTGGCAATTTGTTTGCCGGTTTCTTTAGAAGCAAAACCTAAATGTGTTTCCAAGATTTGTCCGACATTCATACGCGAAGGTACGCCAAGCGGATTTAAAACAACATCAACTGGCTCACCATCTGCTGAATAAGGCATGTCTTCCGCTGGAGCGATTTTTGAAACGACACCTTTATTACCGTGACGACCAGCCATTTTGTCACCAGGTTGCAGACGGTATTTAGAAGCAATATAAACTTTAACAATTTTTAAAACGCCTTGCCCTAATTCATCACCAGCTTTAATGCGAGCGACTTTATCAGCAAAATCTTTTTCAATTTCAGCAATTTGCTTATTGTGCGATTTAATTAATTTTTCAGCTTTATCCATAGCTTTGGCATCATCAACCACAATTTTGGCTAGATGGTTTTTGCTTAGACTTTCCAAATCTTTGACTTCTAACTTTGTTTTGGCTTTAAGTTTTTCGATATTATTGCTTAATTTCTTATCTGAAAATAAAGCCACCAAAGCATCTTTTAAAGAATCGTCCAAGAAAGAAATTTTTAGATTTTTGCTTTTTGCCAATTCTTCAATTTGCTGCATTTCGATATAGACTGATCTTTCATCTTTTTCGATACCTTTGCGCGAAAAAACTTTTACATCAACAACTGTGCCGCTAATTCCAGTTGATGCGTATAAAGAAGAATCTTTCACATCAGAAGCCTTTTCACCAAAAATCACTTTCAATAATTTTTCTTCTGGCGTCATTGGCGATTCACTTTTCGGCGTGGTTTTGCCAACCAAAAGATCTCCAGCCTGAACTTCAGCACCAATATGAATAATACCTTCCTCGTCAAGTTTAGCTAACGCTTCCTCACTAACATTAGGGATGTCGCGAGTAATTTCTTCGGGCCCTAAACGAGTGTCTCTGGCAACAACTTCTAACTCTTCAATGTGGATTGAAGTAAAAGTGTCGTCAGCAAGCAGTCTTTCAGAAATAATTATTGAATCTTCAAAATTATAACCATTCCAAGGCATGAAGGCAACACGAACATTTTTACCTAGGGCAATTTCGCCATCGGAAATGCTATGACCGTCAGAAATAATTTGACCAGCTTTTACTTTTTGATTAACAGAAACCGTTGGTCTTTGATTGATACAAGTGTCTTGGTTAGTTCTGACGTATTTTTGCAGACCATAGACCTCGATGTGAGGAATTCCATCTTCAATTGATTCAACAACAATTTTGGAAGCATCAACAAATTTGACAACGCCATCTTTTTTTGCTTTTACAGTTGCACCGCAATCAGCTGCGATCAAAGCTTCCATACCAGTTCCAACCAAAGGAGCATCAGGACGAAGTAAAGGCACCGCTTGGCGTTGCATGTTTGAGCCCATCAAAGCGCGGTTAGCATCGTCATTTTCTAAAAAAGGAATTAGAGTAGTTGCAATTGAGACGATTTGTTTGGTTGAAACATCGATGTAATCAATTTTGTCTGGCGTCATCATAACGAATTCGCCATTTTTACGACAATTAACAAAGTCAGATTTAATTACACCTTTATCGTCGATAACTGTAACCGAAGGTGCGATAACATAATCAACCTCTTCAAGAGCTGAAAGATAGTGAATTTGGTCAGTTACTTTGCCATTATTAATTTTACGATATGGAGTTTCAATGAAGCCGTAATTATTAACTCTTGCATAAGTTGCCAAACTATTAATCAAACCAATATTTGGACCTTCCGGAGTTTCAATCGGACAAATTCTACCATAGTGAGTTGGATGAACATCGCGAACTTCAAAGCCTGCTCTTTCGCGGGTTAAACCGCCAGGTCCCAAAGCAGAAAGTCGGCGTTTGTGAGTAACTTCAGCAAGTGGATTGGTTTGATCCATAAATTGTGACAGTTGCGAGGTGGCAAAAAAGTCTTTCACCGCTGTCAATAATGGCTTAGAATTGATAAGGCTTTGTGGCATTATCGTGTCAACTTCAACCGAATTCATTTTTTCAATGATCGATTTTTCAATTCTTGACATACCAATTCGCAATTGGTTTTCGATTAATTCGCCAACAGCACGAACTCTTCTATTTGCCAAGTTATCAATATCATCAGTTTTAAGATCGCTATGTTTAATCAAGCTAAGAATTTTGATAGTTTGTTTTACATCGTCATGAGTTAAATGCAGAACTTCTTTATCGATACTAAGCGATAATCTGTGATTCATTTTCATTCTACCAACATCAGAAAGGTTATATCTGGCATCAGAGAAAAATAAATTATCAAAATAATTTTTGGCAACTTCTAGTGAAGAAGGAGATTCGCCGAGACGAATTGCTTTATAGATATCAAATAAAGCATCTTTTTGATTTTGGTTTTTATCAACCAGCATCGTATTGTATAAATAAGGTCCAATATCTGATTTGCTTGGATTGACGATGGCAATATTTTTAAAATTTAATTTTTGTAGAATTTCTAAGCTTTCAGGAGTGACAATGCTTCCAGCTTCTAATAATAATTCGCCAGTGTCATTATCGATCAAATCTTGTGCTACGATATAACCAAGCAAGATGTCGTCGGTTAAAACGTAATTAGTAAATTTATCTTCTTTAAGTTTGTCGATTAATTTACGATTGAGCTTGCTGCCTTCTTTAACCATTAATTTTTTGGTATCAGCACAAATCAGATCGTAAGGAATTTTTTTGCCGGCAAAAACTTCTGGATCAAATTTTGTTGCCCAACCATTTGCAGTAATAAAAGCATCAATTGAACCATAAAAACCGCGAATTATTTCCTCAGCACTCATACCAATTGCTCTTAGCAGCGAAGAAACTGGGATTTTTCTTTTTTTATCAACACGAAAATAAATGATGTCTTTACTGTCAAATTCAAAATCAAGCCAAGAACCAATGTGAGGAATAATCTTGCCAGTATAAGATTTTGAACCGGATAATTTAACATTTTCACTGTCGAAGAAAACACCAGGAGCACGACGCATTTGAGAAACGATAACTCTTTCAGCACCATTGATTATGAAGCTGCCAGTTTCAGTCATCAAAGGTATATCGCAAAGATAAACTTCTTGCTCTTTGATTGAACGAATTTCTTTAATTTCGCTACCTTCTTCCTGATGCCATAAGATTAGACGTAATTGTGCACGCATTGCAGCAGCAAAACTTCTGCCTGCAGAAAGACATTCATGAGCTTCATATTTTGGCTTACCAAGAGAATAGCTGACAAATTCTAATGTAACTCTGCCTGCTGAATCTGATAGTGGAAAGAATGAATTAAATACTGACTGAATACCGATATTTTCTTTTTTTCCCTGCTCAATATCAGCTTGCAAAAATTTGTCGTAAGATTCTTTTTGCAGAGAAATCAGATAAGGAATAGCTTCTCTATCCTTATTATTACCGAAGCTTTTTCTAAAAAGAGCTTGATCAAAATTACGAGTCTGAATCACCTTAAATAACCTCTTTTTTGTTGACTGGAAGTAGTCAAATTTTGACGAGAGAATTGAAAAAAGACCGCAGTAAATTTAATTTTACTTATAGTCTCAGCGTCCAAAATAGTAGACGCAAAATGATAAAGCCAATCTAGTTGTTAGTCAGATTGGCTTTTTAACTTATTTTAACTCAACTTTGGCGCCGGCCGCTTCAAGTTTCTTTTTGATTTCATTAGCTTCAGCAGTTGGAACGTCAGATTTTAAAGTTTTTGGCGCACCTTCAACTAAATCTTTAGCTTCTTTCAAGCCAAGAGAAGTGATTGCTCTAACTTCTTTGATAACATTGATTTTATTGTCACCAGAAGCAACCAAAACAACTTCAAATTTATCTTTGGCTTCGGCAGCAGCAGGAGCAGCGGCAGCACCTCCAGCAGCAGGAGCAAAAGCAGCGGCGGAAACTCCCCATTTTTCTTCCAGCTTTTTGCTTAATTCAGCCAATTCAAGAACTGTAAGTGAAGATAAGGTTTCTGAGATTTGTTCAAGATTAGTAGTCATTTTTTCCTATTTTTTATTATTAATTTTTCCTTTTACCAAAACAAAAGCTAACTTTTGAATGAGGATGCCAGTCCTGACTCTGGAGCATTTAAAATTCTCACAAAGTTGGATTGAATTCCTTTTAACTTACCAATGAAAGAAGCGCGAACTTCCTCTAATGATCCAAGTTTAGCTAAGTCTTTGATAGTATTTTCTGTAACTAGCGCTTTGTTTAAATAGCCGGTTTTAATTTTTAAAACTTCAATTTCTTTAGCAAAATCAGCAATAACTTTTGATAAAGCGATTAAATCTTGCGAGTAAAGAATTGCAGTTGGTCCTTTTAAATGCGGCGATAAAATTTCTAGATCAGTTCCTTTGATTGCAACTTTTACTAAAGTATTTTTAGCAATTTTCATATCACAACTTTTGGCTTTAAGAGCAACTCTCATGTCATAAAGCTGTTTGTCGGTCATGCCACGATAATGAACAACTGCCACAAAAAGGCTGTTGGTTAATTTATCTTTTAAGGAAGAAACCAGAGCTGTTTTTTGATTTTTATTCATCTGTTTTAAGAAATTTTAATTATAAGCTATCAATTGCGACTTGCACTGACTTTCCCATGGTAGTGTTTAGATAAAATTCTTTGATAAACTTTCCTTTAGCACTTTCTGGCTTAGAATCTTTTATAGCCTTGATAACCACTTTAGTATTTTCAAGTAATTTTTGTGTTTCAAAATTCACTTTTCCAACCAAGCAGTGAACTGTTCCGGCTTTGTCATTTTTGAAATTTACTTTACCTTTTAAAGCATCTAAAACTGCTTTTTGAACATCAGTTGTAACAGTGCCGTTTTTTGGACTTGGCATTAAACCACGGGGTCCAAGTTTTTTAGCAACTTTGCTGATTTTTTGCATTACATCAGGAGTAGCAATGCAGCAGTCAAAATCTAAAAAACCACCTTCAACTTTGGCAACAAGATCATCAAGCCCGGCAAATTGAGCGCCAGCTTCAAGAGCAGCTTTTTGTTGCGCTTCATTGCCAGAAAAAACAATAACTTTAACTTTTTTGCCCGAACCATTTGGCAATAGAATTGAACCTTTTACTAATTGATCTGATTGCTTTGCGTCAATTCCCAAATTAACTGCAATATCAACTGACTCAACGAATTTGCGCTTCTTAAGCTCGCTTAGTTCTTGGATTTTTTTAATAGCTTCTTCAAGATTGGCAGCTGAATATTTTTCAATATTTTTAGTATTTTTCTTTTTCATTTTTAACTTGATTATTGTTCAACTACTTCAAGACCCATAGAAGTAGCAGATCCTTTCACCATTTGCATACAAGCCTCTAGGCTTGAAGCATTCATATCAACCATTTTTTTCTTGGCGACATTTTTGATTTGATTCATATTAATTTTGCCAGCGGTATCTTTTCCTGGGTTGGAAGAACCTTTTTGCAAACCAATTTCTTTCATAATTAAGTAGGAAACTGGCGGATTTTTAGTAGTGAAAGTGAAAGATTTATCTTTATAGGCTGTGATTGTAACTGGAATTGGAGTTCCAGCTTCATAATCGAATTTCATAGCATTAAACTGCTTACAGAATTCCATTATGTTTAAACCTTTTTGCCCCAAAGCTGGACCAATTGGTGGCGCCGGATTCGCTTTTCCTGAAGGAACTTGCAATTTAATTAAACCCAAAACTTCTTTTTTACTTTTTGACATTTTACCTGAAAAATTATGCTTGAAGCAAAGCTTATTTTAAGAGACTTATCACAAATTACTTACCAAATTTTTGTAAAACTTTTATGAAATATACTTACAAAAGTAAGCTATTTGAGTATTGTCTTTACTAAAAATGCCTCTACTAAAAAATTCTATCAACTTAAAAGCAAAATATTGCCTGCGTTTGAAAGGCGCGGAAAATTAGTTTTACAAAAATAACTTGCAATCAAAAATTTTGATAAAGTTTAAAAGCAGTTTCTAAGGGCACTGTCGCAAATCCACTTTTGCAAAAAATTTTTAGGCGATTCATTTTTCGCGACTAGAGTGGATATAAACATCCATGAGGAGCGAAAAAATGAATCAACAACAAAATTTACAGCAAAAGATAGGGTTATGCTACAGCGTCTTAAGAAACTTTTTCTACCTGACTTATATCAAGTTCTACCGAAGTTGCTCTACCAAAAATTAAAATTGAGATTTTAACTTTTTGTTTTTCTGCGTCATATTCTTCAACAGCGCCAGAA